>SPCN01000480.1 GCA_004525465.1 Chrysiogenales bacterium
GCGGTGGCGAAGTCGGAATCCAGGTAAAGGGCGCCGATCAGGCCTTCGAAGCACGAGGAGACGATCTTGCTGTTGCGCCGGCCCTGGTTCTTTTCCTCGCCGCGGCCGAGCCGGATGTGGCCGCCCAAACCGATGGTCTTGGCCACCTTGAACAGCAGGTTGCTCGAAACCAGGTGGGCGCGCAGCTTGGCCAGATCGCCCTCGCGGTTGTCCCGGCAGCGCCGGTACAGGTAGTCGGTGATGACCAGGCCGATGACCGAATCGCCCAGGAACTCCAGGCGCTCGTTGTCGAGGCCGTGGTTCTTGCCGCCTTCGTTGAACGATTTGTGGGTCAGGGCCGAGCGCAGCAGGTCGCGATCCTTGAAACGGTAGCCCAGTTTTTTTTCCAGCTCTTCCATCAACGAACCTTCATCACCACGAAGGTCAGATCGTCGGCGTTGGCCTGGCCGGCCGCGAAAGCGATAGCCCGGGCCAGGATCTTCTCCTTGATCTCCAGCGCCGAAAGGGCTGCGTAGCCGACCAGCATGTTCTTCAACTCGGCAACGCCCAGCATTTGCTCTTCCTCGTTCATGATCTCGGAAAGGCCGTCGGAAAAGAAGAACAGGATATCGCCGCTTTGGTATGGCAGACGCAGCTCTTCGATGCCCTCCTGGCTGAAATTGTTCAGCCCCAGGGCCATGCCGTGCGGCGACAATTCCAGGCAGGCCTGCTTGTCGCTCTGGTAAAAAAGGGCCGGCGTGTGGCCGGAGCGGGAAAAGATCAGGTTCTTGTTCTGCAGGTCAAAACGGACCAGGTTGATGGTGATGAAGGTGACCTTTTCAAAAGAACTCTGCAGGATGACGTTGCATTCGCTCAAGATGGCCGCCGGCTCCTGGCCGCTCTTCTGCAGGCAGTTCATGATGCCTTTCAGCTCGGCCATGTAGAAGGCAGCCTGGGCACCCTTGCCCGAGACATCGGCCACCAGGACCGAAAGGAATTTGCCGGGGCGGTGAAAGTAATCGAAATAATCGCCGGCGATCTCCGTGGCCGGAATGTTGACCGCGGCGATGTCGAACTCCGGGCAGGCGAAGTGGTCGGCGGGCAACAGCTTCAACTGGATGCCGCGGGCGATGCGCAGTTCCTCTTCCAAGCGCTGCTTTTCCTTTTCCTCGGTCAGCAGGCGGCCGATGCCGGAAGCCATGTCGTTGAACGATTCGGCCAGGAACTGCATTTGCTCATGCGACTTGATGCGGATGCGGTAGGAAAAATCGCCGCGGCGGATCTTTTCGGTGCCCTTGGTCAACTCGTTTACGGCGCGGGTGATGACCAGCACCATGCGCAAACCGATGAAAAACGAGACAATGATGAAAAAGCCGAACAGGCCGAGCATGAAACGTACCAGTACCGAGATGGGAAAGACCGAGCTTTGGTTGTCGCGTTTCTGCAATACCTGAAGTTCTTTTTTCAATTCGTCCAGTTGCTGGCTTTTGCTCATGAGCGCAGCCTGATCGCCGCCGCGGATAATCTCCTTTTCCAGTACCTTGACCTGGTCCTGCAGCATGGCGGCGCGATCAGAGGTTTTCAGTTTTTGCATGATCTTCGAATAGTCGTTGATCAGCAGGAACATGTTGAATTTTAGGGTGGGCTGTCCGTTCTTCAGTTCGTCGAAATCCCAAAAGCGGAAGGTGAAGGGAAAGGGGAAATGGTATTTTTCAAAACCGGCAAAATCCTTGTCGTTCAGGCGCACCGACATCTCCTGCGAGGAGGCGGATATCGCGTTGCCGCCGGCGCCCATGTAAAGCACCTTGAAATCGCCGATGGGAGGCATGGCGTCGAAAAACTCCTGGTTCAGGGTCACAAATATCAACGCCGCGTAGCCGCCGCGCTGCTGGTGCACGCCGTGATAGAGGACGCCGCCGACCTTGAAATAGCCGGCCTGAAACTTGGCCAGCGGGCCGTTGGCATCGAATGTCCCCAATGGCAGGTCCTCGGGATAGGTAAAGAACGCCTGGTAGCGGCCGGCCGTCTCCTTGAAAAAAGCCAGGTTCAGGA
>SPCN01000331.1 GCA_004525465.1 Chrysiogenales bacterium
CCGGTAGCCAGGAAAATCAAACTCCGGTTTTTCTTTTTTTAAACGTGAAGCGATAATGATGCCTGACAGGTAGAAGAGCGCGACCCCCATGTAGTTGAAGGGATAGCCGTTAAAAAAAATATCCGGGGTCGAATTGATCAGGGGCAACAAGAACAAAAACAGAAGCAGTGCTTTTCTGCCGCTCCAAAAGTAAGACAACAGGCCCAACGCCAAAAACAAGACCGGCAGGATCACGAAGCGCAGGTGAATGACCACGACGAAAAAAAGCAAAGCCAGAGACAGGAAAGCGAGAAAACCGTGCAAATTCTTTTCGTTCATCAGCATTTTTACCAGAATTTATCTCAGATCGGCATGGATCAGTATGCTCGAGGATCACCTTTGAGCATGAGCCAAATGGAAAGCCAGATGATTTTGAGGTCCAACAAAAAGGACCAGTTTTCTATGTACCAGATATCCGCTTCCACTCTCTGGCCCAGCAGGTCCTGATCGCTGGTTTCACCACGCAAGCCGTTGACCTGGGCCCAGCCGGTGATGCCTGGCTTGACCAGGTGACGCAGCTGGTAATGGCGGATCGAATCCTTGGCTTCCAGATTCATGGGTGTGGGATGCGGCCTGGGGCCGACAACTGACATTTCTCCCTTCAACACATTGATGAATTGCGGCAATTCGTCCAGGTTGCTGCGGCGCAGAAAACGGCCCAGCCTGGTGACCCGCGGGTCATCGCTCCGCGCCTGTTGATAATGACCGTTTTCGTCCACATCCCGGCTCTCCCTGACCATGGAACGGAATTTGTAGCAGGCAATGCGCTTGTTTTTTATGCCCCATCTCTCCTGTTTGAAAAAAACCGGGCCGGGTGAATCGATCTTGATCAGCAAAGCCAGCAGCGGCCAGAGCCAGGAAAAAACGCCGACGAACAGGCACAACGTGAAGATCAGGTCGAAACATCTTTTGAGAAATCGCCAATGCAATGCCTCGAGCGGATTGGCGCGGATGGAAATGAGCGGGAAAGACCCGAAGCGCGAGATCTCGAAACGCGGGCTCATGAAGTCGAAGTAGTCGGGTATGATCCTCACCCGGGTGGGATAGTTTTCACAGACGGCGATGACCTGGCCTATTTTTTTCAAGGAGGAGTTGGGCAGGGTGATCACCACCTCATCGATTATTTCACGCTCCAGCACCCGGGCCAATTGTTCGATCCCGCCGAGGTGCATGCTCTCCAGCCCGGGCTGCGGCTGTTCCGCGACGAATCCCCGGACCTGGTAGCTCAGGTGGGGATTCAGCGAGAGGGTGTCAAAAAAACTCCTGGCCACGTCTCCGCTGCCAATGATCAGGATGCGGCTGAGGTAGCGGTCTTTTCTGCGCAGCCAGCTGAACAACCGTCTGATGCATATTTTCCAGAGCGCCAGCGAGATTCCCAACAGGATAAAATAGGTGGCGATGAAAAACCGCGAGAGTTCCTGGGTTTTCAGGACAAAGAGGAAGGACACGGCAAAGAAGACCTGCAGTACGATGCTCTTGCCCACGGTGAAAAGCTCGATCCGCAGCGTCCGCATGCGGAACCCGTCGTACAGTCCCAGTATTTTTGCGCTGAAGTTCCAACTCAAGCATAGAAAAATCAATAAATAAATTTTCCAGGTCCTGAGGCTGAAAAATCCGGAAGCGATCCCGGCATGCCTGCTGGCCAGGCAGGCTGCGATCAAAAAAGCCAGGATCAGCAGCAAGATATCGCCGCTGTTCTTCAGGTATTTTTTGGATTGATCCCGGGATTGCATTTTACCTCGTAGCCTCTATGGTTCTGATGCTCGCCATGGCTGCTCGCGGCCAATGAGGCGCTTGCACAGCGCTTCATACTGATCGGTAACAATATCCCAGGTGTATTTCTCACGGATACGGTCGGGCGCGTTCCGGGCCAGCCGCACCTGGATCTCGGGATGCTCCAGGACCTCACGCAGACGGAGTTCAACATCAGAGACATCTTTTTTGAAAAAAATACCATAACCTCCCAGAACTTCCCGATTGAACTCGGTATTCAGCGCAAGGACACAGTTCCCGAAAGCCAATGCCTTGAGCAGGGTTGGGTTGGTACCGCCGTATTGGTGTCCATGCAAATACGCAAATGCGTTGCAGTGCAATTCACGGATGAAGTTCTGATCATCGATGTGCCCCAGGAAGACGACACGGTTGTCCGCCATGCCTTTCAACTTGGCCACATACGGGCTCTCGTACGGGGTTCCCCCCGCAATGACGTATTTTTTGGTCGTATCCGTGCGCAGAAACGCTTCGATCATCAGGTCCACGTTGTTGTCGGGCACAAGGCGGCATGCCGTGAAGAAATACTCCCCTTTCTTTATACACAGCGGATCGAGGAGTTCCGGCCTGGACGATGACATGATGTTCGCGCCGTAGGCGATCATCGTGGAGTGGGCACTGAATTCCTCCTGGTAGATCTCCTTCATGCGATTGGCATCGGTGATCAACTCGTGGGTCGTATACTTGGCAATCCGCGCGGCGGTCCGAAAATACTTCTTACCCAGGGGGCCCCATTTGGGTCGCAGCCACTCCAGACCGTCTACGTTCAGGGCTGTCTTCATGCCAGCTAGCTTCGTGATCAGGCAAAACGGACTGTTAGCCACATTGACGAACAAGGCCACGTCCGCCCGCCGGAAGACCAGGTGCAAAGCGCACAGGAAGGTATGCGTGAAAGTACCGAGGCTCTTGGTCTGAATTGAAGGGAGGTACAGCATCTTTATGCCGAGGAAAGTTGCCGGCTTTTCCTTGAAGAGCGCGCGTCGGCAGTAAACCGTTACATCATGTCCGCGCTCGACGAAGCGCCGCCCCACTTCTTCAGCAAATGTTTCATAGCCGCTGTAACCCGACGGGATTCCGCGCGTTCCCAGAATTGCTATCCTCATCTCTCTCCTTTCGAATCCATTCGGACTTAGTCCAAATGCTTCGCGAGATTCTCCGGTTGTGTGCATTCCGGCGATGTTCCC
>SPCN01000087.1 GCA_004525465.1 Chrysiogenales bacterium
CGTTGCTGGGCGGGCTGTTGTGCGCCCAGACCCTGGACGAGATCCTGGCCATGAATTACCAGGCCCACGGCGGACTGGACAAACTCAAGGCTGTCACGTCCATGAAGATAACCGGCAAGATCGTCATCCCCGAACAGGGCCTGGAAATGCCCATGGTAATGTGGCAGAAATATCCCGATAAGATGCGGGTGGAAAGCCGGTTCCAGGACAAGAAGATAGTCCAGGCCTATGACGGACAGAAGGCTTGGTGGATCATGCCCTTCCTGTCTGAAGAGCCCCAGGAAATGGAGCCGGGACAGGCCAAGTTATTCGCGGAACAGGCCGATTTCGAGAATCCCCTGGTCGTTTTCAAGGAAAAGGGCTACCCGCTCGAACTCCTGGGCAAGGAAGAGATGGAAGGGACGTCGGTGTTCAAGCTGAAACTGACCAAGCCCGACGGCAGAGAAATATTTTTTTACCTGGACGCCGCAAGCGGCCTTGAAGTGAAAAGTACCCTGAACGTGAAGATCGGCGAGACCGAGGCCCTGAATGAGATCCTCTATGGCGACTACAAACCGGTTGACGGCATGATGATGCCGTTCTATGTGGAGAACAAGTTGAACGGCAAGACCCAGATGCAAATGATCATGGCAACGCTTGAACTCAATCCGGCCATGGTCGACGCCATGTTCGTCATGCCGCAAAAGAAAGAAACAGCCAAAACCGATGGGCAGAGGCAATAGCCATCGGACCAATGAAGGGAAAGAAATATAATTTGATATCATCATGTTGGAGATCGATTTTTAAGAAAATTTTGCCGGTGGCAGATCCAGGAGGTCGCCCATGAAAAAAAGCATTTTTCTCTTGAGCATTCTTTTGCTGGTTTTCTTGCCGGGTTCAGCCCAGGACGACCTGCAGCACCAATTGGCAGCCGCGGGCGGGGCCAAGGAGTACCCGGGTTCTCCCTACCTGATCGTGCACGACCGCACCGCGGTGCGCGTCGAGGAGTCGGGGCTCAGCCACGTCGACAAGGAAGTGCTCTATAAGGTCCTCGACCCCGAGGGCGCTAAGACGCTGCAGTCCCTGACATTCGGCTATGATCCGTTGTCGGCCTGGGTCGAGGTGCGGGAGATGAAGGTCCTGCGTGCCGGCGGCGGGATCGAAACGGTGCCGCTGTCAGCGGTCCGCGACTACCCGGCGCCCGCCCGCGCCATCTACTGGGGCGCGCGTGAGATCATCATCCCCGTCGGCCGCCTGGAGCCCGGCGACGGCGTCCTGGTCAGGACCTATCAGAAAGGTTTCACCTACGCCCTGCTCGGTGCCAACGCACCGGCCGACGCGCAGGCGGATGAGCGCTATATCCCGCCCATGAAGGGCCATTTCTACGATATCATCCCGTTCTATTCCACCATCCCCGTCAAGGTGAAAAGCTACCGCGTGAGCCTGCCCGTGACGAAAAAACTGCAGTTCGAAATGTACAACGGCCAGGCCCGGCATTACGTCCACCTGCTGGGCGATCAGAGCGAGTATTTCTGGGAAGTGAGGGACATCCTGCCCTTCAAGAACGAGGACGACATGGTCAACATCTCCGATGTCGCCCCCAAACTGCTCATCTCCACTTCACCTGATTGGCAGGCCAAGTCGCTGTGGTTCTACAAAGTGAACGAGGACTACGGCTCTTTCGAGTTCGATGACGAGATCAAGGCCAAAGTGGACGAGATCGTCCGCGGCGCCAAGTCGGACTGGGAAAGGATCTCGCGCCTGACCCACTGGGTGGCCGAAGAAATACGCTATTCAGGCATTTCCATGGGCCCGGGCGAAGGCTATACCCTGCACAAGGGGACCATGACCTTCAGCGACCGCTGCGGAGTATGCAAGGACAAAGCGGGCATGCTGATTACCATGCTGCGCGCCGCCGGCTTCACTTCCTATCCGGCCATGACCATGGCCGGTTCGCGCATCGACCGCATTCCGGCCGACCAGTTCAACCACAGCGTCACCCTGGTCAAGGTGGACGGCCGCTACCACCTGCTCGATCCTACCTGGGTACCGGGCGTGCGCGAGCTCTGGTCCTCGGCCGAGCAGCAGCAGGAATACCTGATGGGCGTGCCCGAGGGGGCGGACCTCCAGTCCACGCCGCTCTCGCCGCCGGAGAAGCACTATGCCCGCTACCGACTCGACTCGACAATCGGCAACGACGGCACCCTCAGGGGCCGCGTGCGCATTGAGGCCGAGGGACAGTCCGATTCCGGTCTTCGCCGCATCTTTACGCGCTTCCCTCTCCACCGCTGGCCCGAGGCGTTGCAGCGGGAGTTTTTCCGTCTGCACTCCGAGGCGCGGGTTTCCGGTGTCGTTTTTCCCGATCCCTACGACATTTCGCGGCCCATGCTTATCGAATTCAAGGTCGAGATCCCCGGATACCTGAAGAAGGGGGAGCGGATCGCCCTGGTCAAGCCGCTGGCGGCTTCCCTGCCCTTCCAGGGTGTCCTGGGCTTCCTGAGGCTGAACACAGAAATCGAGGAAAGAAAGTACCCTTTCCGCCTGCGCAGTTCCCAGCAGGTGGAGATTCGCGAAACGATGAAATTCCCGGGAAGCTGGAAAGCGCTTTCGCCGCCGGACCTGCAAAAGGTCAGCGGCAGCGGCGCCGATTTCAGCGGCGAACTCAAGGCCGGCAACGGCAGCCTCGACATCCGGGCCAAGCTGGTCTTGAAGAAAAGGATCGGCCAGCCCGAGGATTGGGCGAGCGTGCGCAACGGCGTTCTGGAGTTCAAGAAGATCATGGAAACAACCCTGATGCTTTCCCGCGGAGGTGAAAAATGAAGCGGCTGACACTGTTCTGCCTGGCCATCCTGGCCGCCTGTTCCCTGTTCGCGCTGCCCGCCCACGATGCGCGCTTCCTCAGCCTGGAGATTACCTATACCCTCAACGCCGATGGCTCATGGGACAAGGACTACCGGCACCAAGTGCGCCTCGACACCTATTACGCCTTTAACCGCGCCCTGGGCGAAACATTCATTGTCTATAACCCGGATTTTCAGAAGTTGGAGGTCCTCAAGTCCAAGACCACCATGGCCGACGGCCGCCAGGTCGCCTCGCCGCAGAACGCCTTCAACGAGGTGCTGCCTTTCGCCGCCCACGGCTTCGCCGATTTTTCCCACCTGCGCGAGATGGTGGTCACCCATGTCGGCCTGGAAAGGGGAGCGGTGGTCGAGCTCGTCTACCGCATCCACACCAAGGCCGGCTTTCTCCCGGATTTTTCCGGCCGTGAAGAGCTGGCCATGGCTTTCCCGGTCGATCTCTACAACCTGTCGATCAAGGTTCCGGCAGACCGGGAATTGCACTACCGGGTATCGGGGCTGCAGGTCGAGGCGAAAGTTTCCTCTGACCAAGCGACAAAATGCCATGCATTTGCGCTGGCCAATCTGAAACCCGCAGCCCATGAACCATTGGCTGCCGAGCAGTCCGGGCCGGAGATCATCTTTTCCACCTGCGCCGGCTGGGAGCAGGCGCTGGCCCTGGCCGCCGACCCCGCGCCGCTGCCGGCGATCATGGCGGAGAAGGTAAGGAAGTTAAAGGCGCAGAACCCGGCCCGTGCCGACCTGCTGGCCGCCCTGCAGAAGACCGTGGCCGTGGAGATGCAGAATTGCACCCTCGGGCCTGAAAAGGTCGGCTGGCAGCCCCGCTCGATCGAGCGCGTGGCCCAGAGCAACTATGGCACCAAATTGGAAAAGGCCCGGCTGTTGCGGTCCATGCTGGCGGAAGCCGGCATCAAGGCCGAGGTGCTGGCCGTCGCATTTGGCAGCGCCTTCGCCGCCGATGTCCCAGCTTTTCAGCAAATAGGGGAGTTCTGGCTCAAGGTCAGCGAGGGGCCCCACGCCCTTTACTTCGACCCCTGGCAGGAGCAGCAGGAATTTTTCCCTTACCGCCTCCAGGAGAGCGCCGCCTGGAACCTCGAGCGCGGAGCGCTGGAGAAGCTGCCGGCAACCGACTGGAATCAGAACGGTGTCGATGTCTCGGGCGCACTGCAGCTTGAAACGGACGGCGTATCCGGAACACTCACGGTGGCGGTGCGCGGGATATTCAACCGCTACGGGGAAATGACAGTCGACAACGGCAAGTTCATCGCCGCGCTGCTGAAAAAGTTCTTTCCGGTTGACAAGGTAGAGATCAAGAAGCTGCTGGCGCTGACCCGGCGCGAAGTGCGCGCCGAAGTGTCCTTCAGCGCTAAATGGCTGCAAGAGGCCGGCACCGGCTTCCTCAGCGTTGATGCCATCCATTTGCCCGGCCTGAGCGAGAACATGGTCCAACTGGTGAAACGCGAGCTGCCCCTGGCTTTGGAGGCTCCGTTCAAGATTTCGCTGAAACTCGACCTGCAGCCCGCCGCCGGCCTGAAGCTCGAATACGCCGCCCCGAACCTGGAGCGCAGGAACGAGCTCGGCCATAATTCCCGCGGCCTGGTTGTCGAAAAAAACGGCCTGCTGCGGTTTTCCCAGAGCTTTGCCGTCGAGAAGGCGCTGATCGGACCGGAGAAGTACCCGCTCCTGCGCGAGCTGCTCCTGCCCTATTTCACTCCCGATTTCTGGCTGGTATTCAAAAAAATCAAATAGGTTTTGTCCAACGAGCATTTTGCGGGCAGGCCGGACAGATCACGCCTGTCTCTATTTGCCATGAAAGAGGGTTTATTCTATAATGATAATCTGAAAAGGAGATGCAATGGCAGCTGATAACGATTTTGTCAAGGATATCACCAAGAAGTCCGTGGATTTCTCCGCCTGGTACGTGGATGTGATCAAGAAAGCCGAATTGGCCGATTATTCGCCGATGAAGGGCATGATGGTCATCCGCCCCTACGGCTATGAGATATGGGAGCTGATCCGCGACCAACTGGACCGCATGTTCAAGGAGAGCGGCCACCGCAACGCCTATTTCCCGCTTTTCATACCCGAGTCCTTACTGAAGAAGGAGGCCGAGCACGTCGAGGGCTTCGCACCTGAGGTCGCCTGGGTGACCGTGGGCGGCGGTGAAGTGCTCGAGGAAAGGCTGGCGGTGCGCCCAACCTCGGAGGCCATCATCTGCTCAATGTACTCCAAGTGGGTCAAGTCCTGGCGCGACCTGCCGCTGCTTTACAACCAGTGGGCCAACGTGGTGCGCTGGGAGAAGGTGACCCGCCTCTTTTTGCGCACCACCGAGTTCCTTTGGCAGGAGGGGCACACGGTCCATGCCACTGCCGAGGAGGCAGAGGAAGAGACGCTGCGCATGCTGGCGACCTACCGGAGGCTGGCCGAGGATTACCTGGCCATCCCGGTGGTCACCGGGCTTAAAAGTGACAGTGAAAAATTCGCCGGCGCCGTGCGCACTTATGCCATCGAGATGCTGATGCCCGACGGCAAGGCCCTGCAGGCCGGCACTTCGCACAACCTGGGCCAGAATTTCGCCAAGGCCTTCAATATCCGTTACGAGAGCAAAGAGCAGAAGCTGGAATACGCCTGGCAGACCTCCTGGGGGGCGACCACGCGGCTGATCGGAGCCCTGATCATGACCCACGGCGATGATTCGGGACTGATCCTGCCGCCGCGCGTCGCGCCCATCCAGGCCGTCATCGTCCCCATCTCGGCAGGCAACTGGCAGGAAACGGTACTGCCGCATGCCAAGAAGATACTTAACGAGCTGAAGGCAGCGGGGCTGCGTGTCCATCTCGATGATCGCGACTCCTACACGCCGGGCTGGAAATACGCCGACTGGGAGATGCGCGGCGTGCCGGTGCGTGTCGAGATCGGCCCCAAGGACATCGAAAAGCAGCAGGTGGTGCTGGTCAGTCGCCTCGACCGCAAAAAAAGCTTTATTCCCTGGAACGGTCTGGCCGCCGAGCTCGGCAGTCTGCTGGAGCATATACAGGCCGAGCTGTACCGCAAGGCCAAGGCCTTCCACGACGAGAATACGCGGCCGGCTGCCACCTATGATGAGCTTAGTGAAGCCATGGCCGGCAGCCGCGGCTTGATCAAGAGCGGATGGTGCGGCGGCCGCGACTGCGAGGCCAAGGTCAAGGCCGGCACCGCGGCCACCATCCGCGTGATCCTGGACCAGCCGGATGCCACACTCGACAAATGCGCCGTCTGCTCGCAAAAGGCGTCCCATACGGTCCTGTTTGCCAAATCATATTGAATATGGACGATCCCTACGCTGAACTGCGGCGCAACATGGTCGAGCGGCAGCTGCTGCCGCGCGGCATCCGCGATGGTGCCGTTCTCGAGGCCATGGCGAAAATTCAGCGCGAACTTTTTTTGGACGAGGGAGCCAGGCCGAACAGTTATGCCGATGGCCCATTGCCCATCGCTTGCGGGCAAACCATTTCCCAGCCGTATATCGTGGCCTATATGACCGAGTTGCTCGGTCTGGCCGGCGGGGAAAAGGTGCTGGAGATCGGCAGTGGTTCGGGTTACCAGACGGCTGTGCTGGCCGAAATCGCCGCCAAGGTTTACTCGGTGGAGTTGATCCCGGAATTGAGCCATTCAGCCAGCGGGCTTTTGCTTGGCCGCTTGAATTACCAAAACGTATTTTTCAAGATCGGCCGCGGCCAGGACGGTTGGCCTGAGTATGCGCCTTATGACCGCATCATATTGACCGCGGCTCCGGCCGAGTTTCCCCATGAGCTTTTCGACCAGCTTAGCGAGGATGGGATCGCCGTGGCCCCGGTCGGTGTCGACAGCCAACGCTTGGTCCGTTATGTAAAGAAAAATAACCGGATTCACGCCGATGAATTAATCGGCGTCATTTTTGTACCCCTGGTATGAAAAAACTGCTGATTGCTCTTTTGGCTTTTGCTGGCTTCATGGGAGCCGAAAACCGCTTCATTACGATCTTCATTCAGGACAAACCGTTTTTCACCGAGATTGCCGATACTCCCGAAAAGCAGGCCAAAGGGCTGATGTTCCGCTCCCGCATCAATGCCGATTACGGCATGCTGTTTGTTTTTGCCGAGGAGGATATGCGCAGCTTCTGGATGAAGAACACCCTGATCACCCTGGATATCATCTATTTGAACAGCGACAGGCAAATCGTCGACCTGTACTGCTCCGTCCCCCCCTGCCGCAGTGATCCCTGCCCCGGCTATACATCAGCGCTGCCGGCCCGTTATGTCCTGGAAATCAGGGGCGGCACGGCGAAAAAGCTGAAATTAAAAATTGGCGACAAAATTTTCATGCCAATTGACTAATTTTTTTTATTGGTGATATAATAAAATCATGATTATCGAATGTCCGCAATGCAAGGCAAAATACGAAATCCCCGAGGAAAAGGTCAAGGGGAAAAATAAGCTCAAATGTTCCAGGTGTCAGACGGTTTTCGAAATCATGGAAGCTAAAGGGGACTCTTCAAGCAAGAAAGATACGGCCAAGATCATCCAGCAGAAAGTTGAAGATTCTCTTTGGATAAATGAAAATCTGAAACTTCCCGATGACCGGAAAATTTCCGTGGCCGTGATCAAGGGGGCCCGGGCCGGTTTCATCTTCCATCTGAACAAACCCTATGTCCTGATCGGCCGCGGCAAGGTCGATCTGATCATCCCGGACAAGGAAGTATCCCGTAAACACATGGCCATCGAAGTGCGCAACGAAAAAATATTTCTGCGCGACCTGGGAAGCACCAACGGCACATTCATCAATGACGACAAGGTTTCCATCACCGAGATCACCGACCAGACTGAGTTTAAAATCGGCCAGACCACACTGATGCTGATCACCACTTCGCAAGGCTACGAAAAGTAAATTGCTGCGCTCTTTGAAACTGGTTATCAATTTCGCCCTCACGGCATTTGTTTTCACTTTCTTCATCCTGCTTTTGATCGGATTGTTGAACCCAGGAGTAGTGATCGAAAAAGCAGGCCTGCTGCCGGTTTTTTTAAATCTGCTGACTTTTTATGGCCCCTTGTGGTTCGTTTTTATTGCCCTTACTTTTTTTGTAGTGCAGTTTTTTTCCGAACGTAAATACCACATCGGTTTTTTTAATCCCCCGACGCCGGTCTATTTTATTTCCTTTACCCTGCTGGTCGTTTCGGTTCTGATCTATGCCAATTACGATTACTACCATGATTTCTTCCAGGCCGCGGCCCGGGACAAATTTATTAAAATCCTGCTGCTGAATTTCCTGCTGCTCATCATGGGTCTGATTTTCATTTTCAGCAAATCCCGGCGCCGGAAATGGCTCCAGATTATTTTCCTGTTGCTGCTGCTTGCCGATGGCCTGGTTGCCTATGTCCTGATCATGCAAAAAGTCATTCCACTCCCCTCCACTTTCAAGTATACCGCGCCGGCCATCAATCCGCCGCGTCAGATCAATATGGTGATCATGGAAGGACTTTCACTCAACTATCTGCTCGGCAGCTCCCAGGACCAAAATCTGCTGAATTTGAACTGGATAAAGGAAAACGGGGTGATCGGACGCTTGAAGACCCACAAACCCAACATGGACCTGTCCCTGTTCAATACTTTGCTGTCCGGAGAGCTTCCGGCCGCCGCCTCCGTCCATTCCGCGTTCAAGTTCCAGTTCCGTGACCTGCCGCTGGAGTTTGA
>SPCN01000441.1 GCA_004525465.1 Chrysiogenales bacterium
AGCGATGCTGGGGATCATTGCCGAAAACCTGCCGGCAAGCGGTTCCTATCAGTGGAAGAAAGCGGGAGAATACCCAGGCAACACCGCCCCGTTCGGAAAATACCTGATCCGCGTGCGCTCCATGGACAAGTTCGAGTGTTTCGACGAAAGCGATGCCCCGTTCGACTTGAGCTTGATGATCAAGCAATTCAAGCAGCCGATCGCCTTGAAGGCATATGAGACCGTGCCGGGCATTTATCAGAATTACTCGGGCCATACTTCTTTTCCCAAAGTCAGCTATCTCCCCCGCAACGTCTACCTGGGAATCTGGACTCAAATCGCCCCTGCCGGTTGTTTTTCGGGTGGCGCGAACTCTACCGCTTCGGCCGGGGTCTATTGGTTTCCCTATCTGAATATTCAGGTTGCGGTCATCTATCGTTCCCGCATCAATTTCCCTTTGAGTCAATTCGCGGGGAAAAGCGCCGAACTGGAGAGTGCCAAGCTGAAGATGAAGCGGCTCCATTCCATACATGAAGACGCCAACAGCGGCTGCGGCTGCAATGAAAACCTGTGGGTCTTGAAGGCGCCCATGACTGCTTTTGCTTATCCCGCCATCGGCCAGAGGATCGACGTGTCCATGGGCACGGCTGAATTCAGCCAGGACATTACGGATATCGTCAAAAAGTGGCTCGACGGCACCGTGGCCAACAACGGGCTGCTCCTGTTGGCCGGCGAGCTGCCCTGCAGCGGTGGCCGGCTCTGCTTCTCCTGCTACGAGGCCAGCCTGCTCCTGAATTTCAAGTAAAGCCAAGCGAACTGCGGCGAGGTGGCGGCCAAGCCTGCCGGAAAAAACGATACCCATACGGACCTTACCGGGATAAGCCCAAAAGAAAATATTCTTGACAAAATATTCTTGACAAATTATTTTTACTGATTTATCTTTTACACAAGGTGGGAAAGGGAAAGCATTTCAGGCAAGCGGTATTGATTTTGGTTTTTTTTCATTTCCCTTTTCTATGTCAATCAATTTTTCAGGAGGGGGCATGAAAAAAAGAGTTTTACTGGTGAGCGTAGCATTGGGACTGGCCCTGCTTGCAGGTTTGACTGCCCAGTCTCTGATAAAAACCGGAGACGCGGCGCTGGGGACCAAAAAGTACGATGATTTCCAGCCGCCGAAGTTCTGCGGCACCTCATGCCACACCGATTTTTACCAGCAGTGGACACAGGCCATGATGTCGCAGGCCTACACCCATCACTGGGATGAGATCGAATATTTCAAGTTGGCCGTGCCCCACGCCGAAAAAGACAAATCCCTGGTCGGCCCGGTCAACGGCTGCAACGGCTGCCACACGCCCATGGCCTTCATGGCCGGCGATGTGCCGCCGCCGCTTCCCGAAAAGAACAGCCGGGCCAACGAGTCGGTCTCCTGCGATGTCTGCCATACCGTGACCGGATTCAGCGGCGACACGCCGCACAACTTCAATTTCATTTCCGAACCGGGCAAAACCAAATATGGTCCGCGCGCGGGCAAGAATTCGCCCGAACACAACATGGTCAAGTCGGCTTTCCTGGGCCAGGCTGAATTTTGCGGCGCCTGCCACAACGAAAAGAATCCCTTTGGCGTTTGGGTCAAGTCCACCCACCTGGAGTGGAAGGACGGTCCCTATGCCAAGGAAGGGGCGAAGTGCCACGACTGCCACATGACCTACGCCGAAGGGTTTTCCGCGGCCATGGGCAACAAGTATCCCGATGTGCGCCAGCACCTGTTCCACGGCGCCCATGACCCCGGCAAGGTGCAGGGCACGGTGGAGCTGCGCATCCATCCCGACATCCGCGAAGCCGAGCCCGGCGACAAGGTAAAATTCACCGTGGCATTGTTCAACCAGAAAACCGGTCACAAATTCCCCAGCGGCTCGGTCGAGGACCGCATCGTCTGGATGCACGTGCAGGCCGTCGACGCCGCAGGCAAGACCTACCACCTGCCGGTGGACAAAAAAGGGTTCTCCGGCGAGGAGTACACCATCGGCAGCGACGTGCTGGCCTACCAGGACATGGGCATCGCCCTGAACGATCCCGATTTCAAGGGGGTGCAGCGTGACGGCATCCCGCTTGGCGACCGCATCTTCCGCATGCCCTATTTCGATCCTCAGGGGCGGATGACCATCATGCAATGGAACACCAAGACCCAGGGCGTCGATTACCGTATCGGGCCCCGGGAGACCAAGCTGGAAACCTGCA
>SPCN01000014.1 GCA_004525465.1 Chrysiogenales bacterium
CAATTCAGCCCCCGTGCCCTGGCGGCCGCGGCGATCGAAAAGCGCGGCGGCAGGGTCACGGAAAATGTCAGCGCCCGCACCACCCACCTTCTGGCCGGAAGCCATTCCGGGTCCAAGCTGGCCAAAGCCGAAAAACTGGGCTGCAAGATCATCCGGGAAAATGAATTCATTGCCCTATTGGGAGCGCCCTGACCCTGGCGCTTATCGCAGTCAGTGAGAGGGAATTTTAAAACACTCAGGGATTTTTGAGTAGCGGATAGCGCGTGCCGAAGTAGGAGTTGAATACCAGGCGGAAATTATTCAGCGGCGACAGGGATGGCGCTATCCCGGCCAAGGGGACCCCGGGCAGGTAGAGGGCGTTGAACACAAGGATCATTTCCGCACGGCTGACCGGCTGTGATTCTTTTCCTCGCCGTCGCGAGCCGCGGTAGCCGTGATCGGACTGCATGATGATCACCGGTGCCGCGGGCGAATCGGCAATTATCATGGCCGTGGTTTGCAGCAGGCGGCTGCTTATAAAAATGTACTGCTCCAGGTAATAGGCGGGATCGGCGTGGTCCCAGATATGAAGCGGATCTCCCGGCTTGCCCTGGGCTTCGAAAACGAATGGTTCGTGCGGAGAGAAAAGGTGGACGAAAACCAGCTTGGGGCCCGGAGTCTTTACGACGGCGGGAAGCTCCTTGAACACTTGCAGGATACGTTCGCGATAAAAGCGGGAAAGGTCGGTTTTTTTGAGTTGCCAGAGGTCGGAAAGGACGCGAAGCAGGGAACGCTCGAACAGCGCCCGGTAAAAATCGTCAAAAAAAATCGAAGCGTGAGCCAGGGGATAGTAAAAGCGTTGATCGGCCGCTTCCAGGAACAACGATCGCTGACAGGCGAAATCGATGATACGGTAGCCCCTGTTTTTCAATAATGCGGCAACGGCATTACGGCGAACCTGCAGAAAAGGATCTTTCACAGCCGAGAATTCACCCAGGTTCAGTATTGCGGCAATAGCCGGCTCGGTCAGTGTATAAAGGGAACGGCTTTGTTGTGCCACGAAGAAACCTTGCCGGCGCAGGGAGGCAACGAAAGCGCTGTTGTCATATCCGAACAGGCGCCGGACCGATTCCGGCGCTGCGAATTCATCGAGAACAAAACAATAAATGTCGGGGGTCCGGGTTTGCAGGGCGGGCAGGCGCTGGATCCCTGACCGGCTTTCCCGCCAATGATCAAAGCGCTGTCCGGCGTGGTGCATGGTAATTCCGCCGATGTTCCAGGCCAGCAGCAGCCAAACCGCTGTTTGCAGGACGCGATTGAGAACAGAAAAACTGCGCTTGGATTTAAAAATAAGGACGGTCAGGGCAAGCCAGATAACACCGGGCGGGACCAAGGCCAGGAGATGTGCCCGCAGAGGATGGGAAACGAACGGCAGCCAGCCGGCGATTTGATCGTAATATAGTCCGTAAAAATGAAACAGCATCATAAAGCTGAAAAGTGCCAGCGAGCGCTTGCTGCGCTGGCTGCTGAAAATGCCGGTCATGAACCAGCCGGCGCCGGCGACAGCCAAAGAGATCACCGCTGCCCAGATTACTTGGGTCAATTGCACTTCACGGATGTTGCGCAGGTACAAATGCAGGACGGGATATATACTGAAAAGAAAAGGGTAAGCGTACCATCCCCACTCGGCTTCCTTATTGTTTGGCGGTGCTTTTTCCGAAACTTCGCTGGCAGGGTGTTGCGGGAAATCCGGCCTAGGCATCGGCTGACTTGAGGATTTCCTCGCCGCGCAGGGAGTGCGGCCCGACCGCGGTGACCTTCACGCGCGTGAAGGCGCCGATCGCGGTCCGGGAAGCGAAATTTACCACCCGGTAGCTCTCACTGCGTCCGATCACTTCGCCGGTTTTTTTTGGATGTTTTTCTGTGATCAGAACTTCGATAACCTTTCCGAGCCAACGGCGGTTGTTTTTTAATTGGATGCGGGCCTGCAGCTCCTGCAGGGCGTAAAGCCGCTGTTTGACCGCGCCCGGAGCCAGTTCCCGGGTATAAGTCGCGGCCTTGGTGCCGGGGCGCGGGGAATAGATGAATGAGAAAATCGATTCGTATTCCACCTGCTCGATCAATGAAAGGGTCAGGTTAAAGTCGTGGTCGCTTTCGCCGGGGAAACCCACGATGAAGTCGGAACTGAATCTCATCTCGGGCATGGCGGCTTGGAAAGCGCGGACAATTTTCAGATATTGGGCCCGGGAATAAGTGCGGTTCATTTTTTTCAAGATCCGCGTCGAGCCGGACTGGGCCGGGAAATGGATGTGGCGGGCGATGTTGCGGTTTGCGGCCATGACCTGGAGCAGTTCCCGGTCATGGTAGCCTGGATAGGAGGTAATGAAGCGGATCCAGGGCACCGGCACATTGCGGGCCAGTTGGCGCAGCAGCTCCGGGAAGGTGCGACCGCCATTGGCCTCGTGCCAATGGTTGACGTTCTGGCCGAGCAGTACGATCTCTTTGAAGCCCCGGCCGGCCAGGTATTCGGCTTCACGCAGGATGGCGGCCATGGGCCTGTATTTTTCGCGGCCGCGAGTGAAAGGGACGATGCAGTAGGAACAGAAATTGTCGCAGCCTTCCATGATGGAAACATAGCCGCTGACCCGGCTGCTGCGGGCCTGGACCGCGGGCACCAGTTCCTGCCATTGACGGTTGAATGCGGCGGCGGCTTCGGCGCGGCGCCCGTCAACGATCTTATCGAGGATCTCGCCGATGCGATAGAATTGATGGGTCCCGATCGCATAGTCTATTTTGACTTTTTTTTTGAAAAGCGCTTCCTTTTCCACCTGGGCCACGCAGCCGGCCACGATGATCTTTTTGGCGGATGGGAACTGGCCGATATAGGAAAAAATTTTTTCCTGCGCTTTCTCCCGAACCGCGCAGCTGTTGACAATGATGATATCGGCCGCCGCTTCACTGCTGCAGAGAGTCAATCCCTTGTTTTCCAGAAGCTGGCGGATTTTTTCCGAATCATTGACATTCATCTGGCAGCCGAAGGTCTTGATGAAAAAATTCATGGCCGCGATTTGGCCAACAGGAGCTCGGCAGCTTTCAGCACATCGGCATTGATGGCGCTGCCGGCCATAAGGCGGGCGATCTCCCGCACCCGGTCGTCGTCTTCCAGAATCGCGGCCGTGCTGTAGGTCTGGTTGTCCTTGAATTCCTTGCGGATAAGGAAATGGCGGTCGGCGAAGCGGGCGATCTGCGGCAGGTGCGAAATGCTGATCACCTGGTTGCGGCCGGAAATCTTGCGAAGTTTTTCGCCGACGAATTCAGCAGTCTTGCCGCCGATGCCGGAATCGATCTCGTCGAAAATAAAGGTGGCGCCGGCTTCATCGCCGCCGATCGATTTCAGCACCAGCATCAACCGCGACAGCTCGCCGCCCGAGGCCACTTCTTTCAGCCGCCCCGGGGGCTGGCCGGGGTTGGAACTGAAATAGAATTCGATCTTGTCGGTCCCGGTTTCCGAGATATTTTCCACGCTGGGTTCGTTTTCTTCGCAGCGCACCTCAAAGCGGGCTTTTGCCATTTCCAGCAGTGCCAGTTCCCTGACGATCAAAGCGCTTAATTTGTCAGCGTTGAGCCTGCGGTTTTGCCGGAGCTTTTCCTGCAGGATATTGTAGGCGGCCAGGGCCCGGGCGATCTCTTTTTCGGTGTCGCCCAGGGAAAAATTCAAATTGAGCAGATCGTCCCTTTCGGTTCGCAGTTGTTCATACTTCCCCAGAATTTGTTCCAGGGTCAATTTGTGCTTGGCCTTGAGCTTTTCCAGGCGCGACATCTTTTCGGAAATTTCGTTCAGCTCGTTTTCATTGAATTCCACCTTGCCGGCCAAATCATTCAAAAAAGTTGATATTTCCGGCAGCAGGTTGAAGAAACGATCGATTTCTTCCTTGAAATGGCTGAACTCAGGAAACAGAGTTTGCAGGTAGGCGGCGGCAGTCAGGTTCTGGGCCAGCAGGTTGTAGACCGAATCGTCTTTCTGGTAAAAATCCCGCACCAGCGCTTCGGATTTTTCCAGGATGGTCTCGGCCGCGGCCAGAATTTTCAAGCGTTCCTGCATGAGCGTCTCGTCACCCTGCTTCAGGTTCAGGCTTTCAATTTCCTGCAATTGGAAATTCAGGTAGTCGATCCTCTCCCGTGATTGCTTGTTCTTTTCCTGCAGCTCATTCCACCTGGTTTGCAATGTCCTGATCTGCCGGCATTTTTCGGCCATTTCCCCCAGCAGCTCGCCATGCTGGCAATACTGGTCGAGAAAGATCTGGTGGTTGGCGGCATTGAGCAGGAAAACGTGGTCTTTTTGGCCGTAGATGTTCAGCAGTGCCGCGGCCATTTCCCTGACCTGGGCAAAGGGCTTCAGCTCGCCGTTGTGGTAGGTCAGGGATTTGTTTTTGTTGATTTCTCTCTTTAAAATGATCTCTTCGTCGCCCTGGCAGAACAGGGCTTCGACCGTGAGTTTATCCTTGCCGCTGCGCACGATGTTGGCCGGAGTTTTTTTGTTGAGCAGCAGCATGATGGCGTCGATGAGAATGGATTTTCCGGCCCCGGTTTCGCCGGTCAGAATATTCAGCTTCGGGGAAAAGTCCAGTTCGGCTTTTTCCACCACGGCCAGGTTTTCGACTTTGAGATAGGAAAGCATCAGTCCGCGCAGATCGGGAATAAGGGCGAAATCCAGGCCATCATACGTTCTCCTTGCTAAGAAAATATACGAGAAACGCCGCTGAAAGTCAAATGGCTCAATTTTGCCAAAAATGCTATACTGGCAGGGATGAGCAAGCCAATCCTGCGTATCATTTTATCAGTTGCAGCCGTGGTCCTTGTTTTGAACCTGCTGCTTTTCAATTACAGCCAATTCGTCATCCTGCCGCTGCTGGGGGCACTGTTCCTGCTGGCCGCTTTCATAGGGCTGGGGGACGGCCTGGCCGCACTTTTCAAGCTCCCCGGCGCCGCTATCCTGGAAAAGGCCGCCCTGGGACTGATGGCAGCCGCGGCTTATTTCTACCTGGTCGGCTTTTTCAAGATCCTGAACCCATTGACCATCCTGGTTTTTTTTACGGCGTCTGCGGCTGTTTGCCTGTTGCGCTTTTTTACCGGGCCAGGCAAGCATGAAAGCCGGGCCGGGGTAAAAAGTTTTTTCGCCAGGCCTTTGTCCGAATATGCTGTTTTCCTCGTCCCCCTGGTTTACGCGGCGCTGCCCCCTTCTTTTTACGATTCGCTGGTCTATCACCTGGGCATCCCCAACCTGTATCTGCAAAGCGGCGGTTTCGTGGCCACGCCGCAATTCGTTTATGCCAATACTTTTATTTATTATGAGATATCTTTGATCCCGGCGCTGTTTCTCGGCGACCTGGTGCCGCGTCTTTTTCATTTTTTTCTGGGAACCATTTTTATACTGGCCGTGGCCGATGAGGCGGTCGAACACTGGGGGTTGCGAAAAAAACTGTCCCTGATCCTGGCCCTGGTTTCTTTGCCCATGACCCTGTTTCTCCTGGTTACCTGCAAGAACGATCTGAGCGGCGCCATTTTTATTTTCCTGGCCATCAGGCAGTATCGGCGGGGCAACTGGAAATGGTCGGCCGTTTTCTGGGGTTTTGCCGTGGGCATCAAGTATTTCAATCTGCTGCCGCTGGCGCTTTTCCTGCTCCTGACCACCAGGCCCTGGAAAAAATCAGACCTGAAAAAATCGGCACTCATGGTCCTGATAGTCATCCTGGCGGTTTCGCCGCTGCTGGTCAAGAACCTGCGTTTTACCGGGAATCCGTTTTTTCCGTTTTTGCATGAAGCATTCCCGTCGGCTTTTTGGGACGGCGACCGTTTCGCCCGCCTGCAGGAAGATGTGGGCCGCATCGTGCAAACTCCCACCGCTGCGATCCACTGGCCTTACGCGCTCTCTTTTTTCAACCATGGCTATGGTGGATTGGTCGGGCCATTTTTCCTGATTTTTTTGCCTTTCCTGCTCCTGGGACCGCTAAAGGAAAAAAGATGGCTGTTTTGGGCGCTGCTGATCTTGGCTTGCGCTCCATTCCTGACGGCCAGTTTGCGTTTTGTATATATTGCTTTTGTGGTGCTGGTGATTTTTTCCCTGCGCGCCTTTGAAGCGGCGGCAGGGAAACTCCTCAAGGTCGTTTTTTATGTGCTGCTCGCCATCAATTTCGCCATGGGTATTGCCCTGCTCGAGAAGTTTTATTCTTTTCACAGCGCCTGGAGCGGAACATTTTCCCCGGAACAATATCGCGAGCACTTTTTCCCCACTTACCCGGCCTTTGTCTATATCAACGCCAAAGCCCCGCCGCAAGCGAAAATATTGCTGGTTGGCGAAGCCCGCAATTTTTATTTGCAAAGGCCCTACCGGCTTTCCTCGGCATTGGATTACGGTATTTTGAAACGCTACCTGGCGCCGAGCCGCAATGCCGCTGAATTCGTCGCGGCCATAGAAAAAGACGGGTTTTCGTACCTGCTGGTGAATTTTTTCGAATTGGAGCGCCTGCAGGCAAAATATGCCAACATGGCTGCCGGCGAAGAAAAGAAACTGATGGATTTTTTAGGCGCCCTGGCACCGGTTTTCAGCCGCGGCCCGGTCAACCTGTACGAGATCCCCGGCTCCAATTAGCGGGATCTGAATTCCAGGCGATATAGATGATCGCCGCCCGGAAGCTTTGCGACCGGAATAAAGCGGATCGCGGCAGCCAAGTGCTCAAAATCAGTTTCCCGGACATGGTGGAACTTCAGCAGTATTTTCAGCGCTTTCCCACCCAGCGCGATTTCATCCAGGGTATAGACCGGTTGTCCACTTGCGATTCTTTTCCTTATCTGCGAATTAATTTCAGGGAGCGAATGCCCCTTGCCCAGGAGCCAATCCAATATCAATACCTCGCGCCCGGCAAAATAGGGTATGTAAATTTTTCCATAGCCATAACCCTCAAATCTGCCGGTTATCAATACTTGAGCGCTCAGCGGCGTGGAACGGCGGATGGCCGCAGCGACCTGATAGTTGGTATTTTTTTCGATAGCGCTTTGCGGCATGATTCCCGAGAACAAGTTGATCAGAAACAGGCCGCTGACCAGGGAAATGCCGGCCAAGTGCCCGGCCAGCGGTTTCAGCCGCGAAAGGGAGACGATGGCGATCAGCAGCAGGGGGACCAGGGCCTGTATTTTGAATTCCATATTGCCGGGATCCCAGAAACTGAAAAACAGGAGGAACGGGAGCGACCAGAAAAGCATGGCGCGTTTGAATGAGCGCTTTTCTTCCGTGTCGGCGCGCTTGCCGGCCATGACCAACAGCAGTAAAAATCCGCCAAAAACGATCCAGGCAAGAACTCCCGGTCCGGCCACCAGCGCCGTTTTCATGGCCGCGAACGAAGCAGCCAATGTGGAGCGTGACCAAAGCTGCAGATATTCGCTGTGATAGCCGCTGTACATATCGCTGCCGAAAAGCATGTTGGCGAGAATGCGCAAAACCGGTTTATGGGCCAGGGCGGCATAGGCGCCATACATGGTTAGCATAAAGCCCGCCCAGGCCAGAAAAAACTGCACGAACCGCTTCCAGGATAAGCGTTTAAAAAGAAAATAAAAAAATACTGTTAAGGCGATCAACAGGTTGGTCAAATGAAATCCGGCGGCGGCGCTGAAGCAAAAAGCCGCCCCGAGCAGCTGCCGGGTCCGGGGCTCCCGGGAAACGAGCAGGTATAAACCGCTGGCCACGAAAAATATTCCCGGGACATGTCCTTCGGCGTCCACGGCATAAAGCCAGAAAGCGTGGGAAAAGGCGATCGCGGTCACGCCAAGCAGGCGCAGGCCCCAGGTCAAGCCGATTTTTTTCAGCAGGCGCCAGATGATCGCCAGGGTCATGACGGCGAAAGTCATGGAGAACAGCTGCAGGTGAAAAAATTCCAGCACCTGGTAGTGAAAGACAGCTTGCAAAATCCGGTAAATCAGGAAATTGACGGGGAAATAAAGCAAATGGTGCGTCTGTACCATGGCCAGCCAGTCGTGCTTCAGCAAAGCGTAGCGAAGCATTTGGCTGAAAACCGTCCCGTCAAAGCTGTAACTGACCGGCAGGTAAATGAAATAAATCAGGGGGATGGCCATGAATAGAGCGATGAAGAAAAACCGGGGCCAACGGGGGGAAAAGGAGAATGCCCTAATGAGGATCCTCCTGTTGCGCCTTTGCGATCCATGAAAGGTGCTGGCGCAGTGCGGCCGGGCCGGGGGTGGCGGTGCATCGCATGTTATTCACGCAAGTGCCGTTCATTCCGGCCGCTTGTCAAGGTACCACGATACGGCTCGCTGCAACCCTTCATTAAACCCCACCTTCGCTCTAAAGCCGAACTCTTTCTCCGCTCGGCAAATATCAAGTTTTCGTCGAGGTTGTCCATTTGGTTGAGTAGTATCCCAATGAATTTCACCTGTGAAACCCACCATGTGGGCGATGGTCTCGGTCAAATCTTTGATGCTGATCTCCATACCCGAGCCCAGATTGACCGGCTCAGACTTGTCGTAGCGCTCGGCGGCCAGTAGCATCCCCTCCGCAGCGTCGTCCACATATAAAAACTCGCGCGTGGGTGACCCGTCCCCCCAAGCTGTCACGTGTTCCGCGCCCGATTCCTTGGCCTCTACGAGCTTCTTGATCAACGACGGAATGACGTGACTGCTGGCGGGATTGAAATTGTCGCCAGGGCCGTACAGATTGACCAGAAGGAGGTAGATCGAGTTCCAGCCGTATTGCTGCCGGTAAGCCTGGGATTGAACAAGTAACATCTTCTTGGCCAGGCCATATGGCGCATTCGTCTCCTCTGGGTAGCCGTTCCACAATTCCTCTTCCTTGAAAGGAATCGGGGTGAACTTGGGATAGGAGCAGATGGTGCCGATGGCCAAGAATTTCTTCACCCCGGCCTTCCAGCTCTCGTGCATCAACTGGACGCCAATCATCAGGTTCTGGTAAAAGAACTCGGCCGGCCGCAGGCGGTTGGCACCGATACCGCCAACGATGGCAGCCAGGTGAATTATTAAGTCGGGTTGAAATTCCAGGTGTTTTTGAATGACGGCAGGATTCAACAGGTCGCCCTGTTCGATCCCGGTCGCCAGGATCTCCCGGCAACCGTATTCCTTCAACTTGCGCACGACAACTTTGCCCAAAAAACCCGTGCCGCCGGTAACCCAAACGCGCTTTGTTTCCCAATGCTTCATTGCTTCCTCACACTTGCCCAAAACAGGTCGTGAATTGACCTCTTTTCTGGCAAATGTTAGAAGGAGGTCGGTTCAATGGTACGCAAAGCATTCCTGTTTTGTCAAATCCTGAAGTTCATTCCTTTTAGGCGGTTCCAGGCATTGGTTCGAGAATACGGTGCCCGGTGAAGCGAAAAGGGTTTTACAAGTCCTTAAAAATCTTGTCTTGGGCAGCGGTAACAGGGAATTTGACTTTGAAATAGGTCCGCTACTTTTCCACAATTAATGCGCGCCCGGGGGTTGACACCGTACCCTTCCTCCCCTAAAATTCCGATATAGTCCAAATTGATCTTCATATCTTTTTTTTATGCGCTGACCAATGATTAAAAATGAGTTGCATACTATTTATCGATCCTTTTGGCACGCTGCAAAGAACGTCCCTTCCCTCCAGGCCCGGGCCCAGGCAAAACAGGTTCCCGAATGAGTCGCGGCGAAAAAGACAAGAATGATTCACGGGCCAGCCGTGAAATCGAGCATGGGCTAAAATTGGCGAAAAATGATACGGAATTCGTCTGGGGCTGGGGTTCGCCTGCCGGAAAGTTGCGGGCGGTACGAAGGGCAGGCTTGATCGCCGCCTGCGCCGGTCTGAATAGCCAAAGCCATGCGCTGGAGATCGGTTGCGGCACGGGTTTGTTCACCGAGATGTTCGCCAAAACCGGGGCGCGGCTCGTGGCTGTGGACATATCGGGGGAGCTACTGCAAAAAGCACAACAACGCGACCTGCCTCCCCTGCAGGTCCGATTTATTGAAAAGCGATTTGAAGATTGCGCTCTCGAAGGCCCTTTTGACGCAGTGATCGGATCTTCAGTCTTGCATCATCTCGATCTTTTTCCCTCTTGCTTGAAAATATTCAGTCTGCTCAAGCCGGGAGGATTCATGGCTTTTGCCGAGCCTAATCTATTGAATCCTCAGGTTTTTTTAGAACGAAAATGGCGGAAATGGTTCCCCTATATTTCAACTGACGAAACTGCATTTGTCCGCTGGAAATTAAAAAGGGTTTTGCTGGAAAGCGGTTTTAAAAATGTAAAGATCATTCCGTTCGATTGGTTGCATCCCGCCACTCCGGAGAAACTGGTGCCTTTCATTCAGAAGTTCGGGGTCATCATGGAAAAAACTCCTGTTTTTCGTGAATTTGCCGGTTCTCTGCTCATTGCTGCCCTCCGACCCCCGCATGAATGAAATTTAAATGAACTTGATGCGGCTGGCGGCGACGGCCACCATTTTCAGGAGCAGCCAGCCATGTTTCCAGCGCTGGATGTTGGTCTGTCCGTACACTCTCTCCCGGTAACGGATCGGCAGGTCGATGATCTTCAAATTGAATTTGGCCGCCCCGAAAATGAGATCGAAATCCCCGAAAGGGTCGAAATCTCCGAAATAAGCCCTGTTTTTTTTAATTTGCAGGTAATTCTCCCTGCTCAAGACCTTGGTCCCGCAAAGGGTGTCCTTGATCGGCTGACCGAGAAGCATTGAAAAAGCGAGGCTGAAAAATTTGTTTCCCAGGAAGTTCAAGTAGCGCATGGCCTGTTTTTCCATGGGATAAACCAGGCGCACGCTGTTGATCAATTCACCTTGTCCAGAGGTCAGCGCTTGATAGAACCGCGGCAGGTTCTCGGGGGGAACGGTCAGGTCCGCATCGAGGATCATGAAAATATCTCCGCTGGCATGTTCAAAGCCCAGCCTGACCGCGTCGCCTTTACCGCTCCCCGCCTGCTGCAGCAGCTGGCACCGCCGCTGCGGGTGGAGTTCGATCTCCCTTTGGATAGCCGCATGGGTGTCATCCCGGGAATGCCCTTCCACGAAAACCAGTTCGGTCCATTTTCCCATTTCCGGTGTCCTGGCAAAGATCTCCTTGATGTTTCCCGCCTCGTTCCTGGCCGGAACGATGATGGAAACGGACCGCTTTTGCTTGCCCTCCTTTTTCCCCGGCTTGATCCTGGCGACCATGAAATGGGACAGGGCCAACCAATTGAAAGGCCAAAGCTTGGCCAGAAAGCGATTCGCAATAAAGGAAAGCAGGGGAATCTGGACGGGTAACAAGAATTCCGTCCAGTGCCGGATGTGCTCAAAGTCGGCCAGGTTCATCAGGTTGAGTACATCTTCGGGAGTCAGCCAGTTTTGCATCAGCGTCGGCTTTGTCAGCCGCAGTTTTTGGGCCAGCCGCAGCGGCATTTCCCACAAGCGGCTGTAAAAGTTTAAAATGATGCGGGTGCCGGGGGCTGCGTGCCGGGAAACGATTGCCAGGACTTTTTGCACGTCCCACAGGTCATTGATCAGGTCCGACAAAACGATGATGTCGAAGGTTTCATGCAATTCCAAGTCCGAGGCATCGGCGCAAATAAAGGTCAGGTCGGGATGCCGGGACCTGGCCTGGGCGATCATGCCCGCTGAAAAGTCGACGCCGATCCCCTTGGCGGGCTTCAAGCCGGCCAGCAGGCCACCGAACCCGCACCCCAGTTCAAGGATCTTCATCCCGGGAGGGACCAAAAATTGATGGATCTTCAATACTCTCCGGTGGTAATACCTCCCCAGTCCTTCGCGTTTTCCCCATTTGTCAGCCACTGCGTTCCAGTGGGCTATCCGTTTTTCAATAAAACCCGTTTGATTCATTTTTCCTCGAATCGGCGCCTGGACAGGTGCAAGGCTTCGCGGAAGACCTGCAAGGCGCGCCGGTATTCTTCCGTATGGGGTGACAGGCGCACGGCCTCCTGCAGATGAAAATCAGCCTCCTGCCAACGGCGCAAGCTGATGAATGTTTCCGCCATTTTAATGTGTATTTGTGAGTTGGGTCGGGTGGCAAGAACTCGCTTGCCCATTTCGATGATCGGCTCATATCCCGAGCGACCATGCGTGTCAATCATCATTTGACAAAATATCTGGAAGTGTTTCTGGTCCTTAAGAATAGCCGTGTAAAAATCCTCCATTGCCTCTTTGGCCTGGTTTTTCTGCAGCCGCGCCAGCCCACGGTTCCAATAAAAACCGTCGTGGGGCATAAGCCGGATCGCCCGGGAATAATCCGCCAGGGCCTCATCGAGCCGGCCCGCGGCTTTCAGGGCGGCGGCCCGGTTGTTGTAGGCAAGCGGGATCATCGGGTACTTCCCGATCACGTCGTTCCACAGCGAGATGCTGTCCTTCCATACTTGGCAGCGGGCAAAACTGGCTGTGCCGAGATAAGCCAAGGCTGAAATGGCAATGACCGCCCACAACGATCTTAATTTTTTCCACCTGGCCAATTTACCGCTGATCAGAAAAACGGCCATGACGAGGATGTATGACAAGCCGATGGCCGGCAGGTAGGAGTAACGGTTGGCCACCGGGAAAAAATGCCAGACCAGCCCGAACACCTGGAGCAGGGCAATGAGGAAAAAGCCCCAGCCCCAAAGCCATTCGCGCCGGAATTTCTTGAGCAACAAAAAGGATCCGCCGATCAAGATGATTGAATAAAAAATGGAGAACCACAAGGACGGCATGAAAAACCGCATGTCTGTCGGGTAGTGCGCGGAGAGGCGGGAGGGCCAGATGGTTTTTTGCAGATAAAACGGGATGGTCCATAGCGAGTTTTTCATTATCACTTGATGCAGGCCGCCGGAATACTGCCCGGAATACTGCACGGAAAAGGCCTGCACGCTGTTCCAGCTGCTGATCGCGAACAAAAGCAGGATGACGGCGAAAGGGATTTTTTCGAGCCAGCGCTTTTTGGAGATCCGGCTCTCAAATTTCCAGTCCATGAGCAGCAAGACCGCCGGCAGGACCAGGGCGCTTATTTTTGCAAGAATGGCGAAGGCGAACAGGAGCAGTGTTGCCAGGTAATCCCGGCCGGAGTCCTTTTTAAGATAGCGGATATAGCATTGCAGTGCCAGCAGGAAGAATAAAGTGAACAGGAGGTCCTTCCTCTCCGTGACCCAGGCCACGCTTTCCACACGCAGCGGGTGTATGGCAAAGAGCAGGCTGGTGAAAAAAGCCGTTGCCGGCGAACGGGAAACGTTGCGGATCAAAAAAAATACCAGGAGAGCGTTAAGAATATGCAGGAAAAGGTTGACCGCGTGATAGCCGCGCGGATCCAATTCCCACAATTGGTATTCCAGCGCAAAGGTCAGCGTGACAAGCGGCGAAAAAAGTGTATGCGGCCGGGTCGTGGTGAAAATCTGCTTGATATTCGCGGGCGCCAGCGACCGGACCAGCGGGTTGGCGGTCAAATAGGCGGTGTCGTCAAAATTAGTGAATCCATTGGACAGGGAGGGGGAAAAAGCGGCCGCCACGATGAAACAAATCACCAGGCATAAAAGAAGATCCTTTCTTTTCATTGCAGCCGGGAGTCTCATAAGCTGGATTTAAGCACAAAGAAAAAAACCAGTCAATTCGCGGCGAAAGGCACGGACTCAGGGAACGATCGGTCGGCGCTGCAGGAGGCCGATCCGTTTGACGCGCTCGATCAATGCGGGTTGATCGGAGTTCAACTGCAGCGAGCGCTGATAGTGGGGCAAAGCCTGGTCAGCCCGATGCAGCTCAAAAAAAAGATTGCCGAGCGAGTTGAGGATGCGGAAATCTGATACTCCTTCTTGAGCCAGACTGGCGATCCTCCATTTCCCCTCATCTTCGTATCCGGCCAGGAATGCCAACCTGGCTGTTCGCAGCTGCCCGGCCACGCCGGACTGATTGTCTTTTGGCCAGAGTTTCCAGGCCTGGGCGAAGTTGCCGCGCTTCAGGAAATAAAGGGACTGTTCCGTATGCGGCAGGGACTGAAAAGTGAGTTTTTCCCTTTGGACCAAGGCGAGCCAGCCGCCGCCTTGCGGAACGGCAAGCGCAGCCTCCCGGGCTTTTTCCCAGGCGGCGAAAGCCAGATAGCGCTCGACGCGCATCTTTTTATTTTGCTCCGTGGGTGCGGCGAGAACCATTGCCTCAAGGACCGTTTCCGCACCGGCCAGATCGTCCCGGGCCTGGTGGATCTTCAGGAGCTGGAACAGGCGGCGGTTGGACTGCGGATAAGTGAGCGGCAGGGAACGGATCTTCTCCAGCCAGTCAAGGCTTTCGGCATAGCGGGCCTTTTCGAAGGCGATTTCGGCAAGTTGCAGGGCGATGGAAATAGCGGTGGAATTTTTCATTTTGAATGACAGGGCGTGATGCAAATTGGTCTCAGCGCCCAGGAAATCCCCGTTTTGAAGGAGTTGGCCGGCGTATTTATTCAGAAAAAAACTGTCGTTCGGGCAGGAATAAAGAGCGCTTTTCCAGAAAGCTGTTTCGTTGCTGTATTTTTTGCAGTTGCCGATCACGGCCAGCGCCGAAATTACAATGAGCATGAAAAACAAGGATTTTCTCAAGAAAGCGGGCAGACCGTGGAGCAGATGACTCAGAACCCAGACCCAGCCGATGGCGGGAATCATCAGGTAGCGGCTAGAGATGCTGAACGGATAAAGCGGGGTGAAGACCATCAGCAGGTATCCGGCCATGAACGGGGCCATCCAGATCCAGGCATAAAGGACCGGCTTCATTTTGCGCCCCAGCCAGGGCAGGGCCACAAGAAGCAAAAGAAAAAGAAACCCGGAAAGCAGATAGGGCAGGGTTTGAACCGCATCCACGGCGAGAAACATGTCATATTTGAACGGGAACAGCAAGGAACGGAAGTAGTATCCCATGACTCCCAGCAGGCTGCTGGTGTTCTCCCATATGGAAGGGAAAAAACGGATGGGAATACCGCTGCGGCCGATGACCGTGGACTTCAGCAGCCAGAATAAAATCGTGGCGCTTAGGAACACAGCGTGAAGCGGCAGGGTCAGGCGCTTGCGGTGTCTGAGTTCGAGTAGAATGAAAACCGGCAAAAAAAACAATGATGCCTCTTTGGAAAACAGGGCGAACAAATAAGCGGCCAGCGCCAAAAAAGCGTACCAGGCGCTTCTTTTTTCCAGGAAAAAATCAAAGGCATAGAGGGCAAGCAGGCCGAAGAGAAACATCAGCAGGTCGCAGCGGCCCACCACCCAGCAGATGTTGTCCAGATTGAGAGGGAAGAGGGCGAAGAGCACAACCGCCGTTTCGGCGACGCCCGGGGCGGCTGCCTGGCGGCTCAGGAGCAGGTACAAGACGATCAGGCCGGCGACAAACAAGAGCAGGTTCAGCAAAGATAATCGGAAAGGGGACAACCCCCAAATTGCCTTTTCCATCATGAAGGAGAGGATCATCATGGGCCGATAGTAATCGTACCCTGAATCCCTTTGGCTTGTGGAAGCCCAATAGCCGCTTTGGAATGGAGCGGTTGCCGAGAATTCTCCCTGCAGCAGGGCGTTTTCCTGGATGATGGGTTTGGAATCCCATATCAATTCGTGGTTTAAAGACGGAAAATAAACCAGAATAGTCAACAGCGCCAGGGCCGCGGCAAAGAGAACTTTTTTATGCTGAATTTGCAGTTTCATTTATCCTGGAAATAAACGCGTTCAAGATTTTTTTTGAATTCCGCCGGCGAATATTTGCTCAACAGCCTTTGTCCGCGGGCAATCAATGTTCTTTGCATCTCCGCATCCTCCAACAGGCGCCTGATCTTTTCCACCCATTCGTCGACAGCAAGCGCATCGTCCACAAAGATCGCCGCATCGCCGAGGATCTCCGGCAGCGACCCGGCGCGGGAAACGACGGCCGCGGTTCCGCATTGCAGGGATTCGAGCGGCGGATAGCCGAAGCCTTCATTCAGGCTGGGAAAGACAAAAGCGGCGGCATTTTTATACAGCCAGACCAGCTGGCTGTCGGGGATGTAGCCGGTGAACGTGACCAGCCGGCGGTCGGGTGCCGGCAAGGCGGTCAGCAACTGGGCCGCCCTGGCCTCGCTGATCTTTCCGGCAATGAGCAACGGGACCTGCAGTCGTGAGATCGCCTGCAACAGGGTCTCCAGGTTCTTTACCCGGTCGGCCCCGCCGGCGTACAGCAGGTATTCGCCGGGAAGCGGCTGGGGCGGTTTTTCGGCCAGATCGGGATTGATGCGGTCGTCACGCATGTTGTATATGACTTTGATCTTTTTTTGATCAATTGGAAAAAATGTGCTTAGATCGGCTGCGGTCGTTGCCGATACGGCCAGCACCATGTCGGCGCGCCTTGCCGACCCGATGATGCGCTTGAAAACCAGCCGGTGGCGCAGCGAAAAAAACTGCGGGAATTTCAGGGGGGTCAGGTCGTGAACGGTCAAGAGATAACGGACGTTACGGGTCTTTTGCGGCAGGGCGTAGGCGGTCGAGTGGTAACAGGCTGGGTGCTGGCGTGAAAAAATGCCGGGTAGGAAAAGGGAATCGGTCAGGGTGATCATGCGCCTGGGCGCGGCGCTGAAAATTTTATTGCCGATGCCGGAAGGGACGCCGTCGCCCCGGAAGAAAAGAAACCCGGCGCGCTCATCGCGGTCGAAGGTTTGCGCAATGTTCCTGACATAGCGGCCAATGCCGCGAAAAGCGGAAAATGTCTGCAAGGGACGGCCGTCTATGATGATTTGCATGGCAAGCTTTTGATTTCCCGGAGATATTCTTCCGCCGCTCTTTTCCAGGAAAAGTATGGTTTGCGGACCTGCCAGCGGTCCAGCAGCTGCCTCCTGGCCTCTTCCTGCTGCTGCAGAA
>SPCN01000016.1 GCA_004525465.1 Chrysiogenales bacterium
TTCGTCAGCCTGGGCTGCTTCAAGAACACTGTGGACAGCGAAGTGCTGGCCGGGATGCTGCAGCAAAGGGGCATGACGATCGTCTCGGAATACGAAGATCCCGAATGGCTGGTCATCAACACCTGTGGTTTCATCCGCGACGCCAAGGAAGAGAGCATCGAGGAGATCTTGGCTGCCCTTGAAAAAAAGGAAAAGGGCGAGATCAAAAAGCTGGCTGTTTTCGGCTGCCTGATCCAGCGCTATTACAAGGAATTGAAATCCACCTTTGACACTGCCGATATTCTCTGGGGCGTCAACGATATCGAGGAATTGGCCGATGCCATCGCCAGCGGCCAGCCCACAGGTTATCCCGATCAAAAGCTTTTTCTTTATTCCGACAAAAACCAGCGGCCGCTATTCACCACAGCCAATTCCAGTTTCATCAAAATCTCTGAAGGCTGCAACATGACCTGCAGTTTCTGCTCCATCCCGCAGATCCGCGGGCCCTTCCGCTCCAGAACCATCCCTTCCATATTGAAAGAAGCCGATGCATTGAAAAAAAAAGGCGTGGAGGAATTGAACCTTATTTCCCAGAACTCCACCTATTTTGGCAGGGACAGGGGCAAGTGTTCCCAACTGCCGGCCCTGCTGAAGGAAATATCCTTGCTGGGTTTCCGCTGGCTGCGGGTACTCTACCTGATGCCCGAAGAAATAACTCCTGAAATTCTGGATGGCTTTGCCCGGCCGGCGGTCCTGCCCTATTTCGATCTCCCCTTTCAGCACGTTTCAGCCCGCGTATTAAAAAAAATGAATCGCGGCGGCAGCTACGAAAAAAACCTGCGTTTGGTGCGGGAGATCAGAAAAAAGTTCCCGGATGCCGTCCTGCGCAGCACCTTCATCGTCGGCTTCCCGGGTGAAAGCGAAGACGACTTCAAGCAACTTCTCGATTTTGCCGGCGAAGCCAAATTGGAGCGGATCGGGGCTTTCGCCTTTTCACCCGAAGAGAACACGGTCGGATTCAAGCTGCCCAACCGCAAAAACCCTCAGACTATCGAAGATCGAAAAAATATACTCCTGGATGTTTCGGACCGGAACATGCAAAAGTTCAATCAGGGCCTGGTCGGACAAACCCTGGAGTTTTTACCTTTGGCCCCATGGACCCACGACAGCACCATCGGCCGCATCTGGGCCCAAGCGCCCGAAGTCGATGGGCATTGCCAGGTGCAAGCGAAATTTATTGAAGGCAGCCCCATGCTTTCCATCAAGATCAGCGGCTTTCAGAACGAAATGCTGCATGGAGAAAAACCATGAAGAAAATCGGAATCATGATTGCCACCTTTTTCGGAACCGGACACTTGCCCGTGGCCCCGGGGACATGGGCATCTCTGCTGACCGCCCTGATTGTGTTTTTTACCCCGCTTTCGACGCTGCCCTTTGTGTTCCTGGCCCTGATCACGGCATTTGTATATGCCATCGGCATCCCGGCTGCCGGTATTTGTGAAAAGCATTATCAAAAAAAGGATCCACGCCAATGCGTCATCGATGAAGTGGCCGGCCAACTGGTCAGTCTCTGGTTTCTGCCCCGGCAAGCGGGTTTTTATATCGCCGCTTTTTTTCTCTTCCGGATTCTCGACATTATAAAACCATTTCCGGTCAACAAAAGCGAAGCGCTGCCCCGCGGTATCGGAATTATGACCGATGACGTGCTGGCTGGATTTTATGTCCTGGCCGTTCTGCAGGGTATCCGTTACTTGTTTTTCAAATAAGTTTTTTTCAGCGCAAAACCAGTGAAAAAAACTTGGCCGTGGATTGCCGGCCATTTTGATCAACAGCCACCACCGCGTAACTGCAGGCGTTATAATCAGCGCTGCGGAAAACATATTCTTTGACCTGCGGCAGGACCTCGCTCAATGCCGCCACATTGCCCTGGCTGTCCTTTTGCAAAACGATATACTTGCTCAGATTGGTGTCCCCGCTTGGGCTTGCCTCCCAGGAAACGCGGCAGACATACTGGGAAAAAAACAGGCTTTCGTTCAAATGAGCCTCACCCGTGGTGTTTTGAGGCGGCTGTACGTCCAGATAGCCGGGTGGATAAATATCATAAATAAAAATCTGCCATTCGTCTACTTCGAAGCCGTCGATATTATTCAGGGAATAGTAAGCATCATAAGATCCGCCCCAGCCCATGTTTATGTGAAAAGTGGTCGCGCCTTGGGAAATACGGTAGCCGTCAATGACCACTTCATGGCCGGAATCATCATTGTAGATGGAAAAAGCCACGGGCAAGCCCTTGTCCACCTGCTGTTGGGCAATGTCGAACCACTGGCTGTCCGTGCTCACTTGGCTGCGATCGATCGCCTTTATGTCATCAGAGTATTTGAAGAACGAGGGCAGGGCGGTCAAGGCCTCGGTCGCATAGGCGCCGCTGCCCCTCAAGCCGTAGTCCATTTCAAAAGCCACACCCACATCGTACATCAATTGCGCAATGGCCTCCTTCTGTTCCGTGCTTGCCGTTGTCGTCTGGTAATTGAGAAGCATCTGGTCCCATTTGTAGGGATGGTCGAAATGGGCCGTCAGGGTTTTTTCATTCCAAATGTAACTGTGCGAACCCTGGCCCGCCCCCGGATACCGATAATGATAGAAGATCTGGGCGAAAGCAGTGGCCACGCAGCCGCAAGGAGGCCTGCGGCCATTGATCATCGGACATTTCAAGTTGTAAGGATCTCCCTGGTTCCAGGCGGTCCGCAAGAACGGCACCGCGTCCTGTACTGGATTTGGCACCGTCAGCATCTGGGCCTGCGGCCGTTCCATTTTTAAAAAAGAGAAATTATCCCGATTGCTTTTCAGAAAATACCTTTCCGGATCCAGAGTTTTGGCGTTAACTTTGCGAATCAGGGAACTGAGGGTCCCGATAACCTGGTCTTCAAAATCCCGGCCTTCACGAGCAAAATCGTTTTTCAGGGAATATAGTTTTACGGGCGGCAGGTAATCCTCGGCCGCGACCAGCATGTACCCGGCCGGAGAAAAATGGAATACGTAACCCACAGCGATCCCCTCACGGCTCAGGATCTCCCCTGTGGTCAAGGTCACCTGATCCTTGAAAGCGGAATTGAGTGTTTTGATCCAATTGACAGCTACCTGCCTGGCATCGTCAAAAGATACATGTTCGCCAAAAGCCAGCCAGGCACACAGCAGCAACAGTAGAAAAATTCCGGTTTTTTTCATGTCTACCTCAGGAGCCGATGATAGCACGGGCATGATTAAGATTCAACAATTGCTTTTGCCGACGAAAAAGTGTAAAATACGAGCCACAATCGAAAGGAGGACTCTGCCATGGCAAAAGTGTGTGAAATATGCGGAAAAAAGCCGGTATACGGCCACAATGTCAGCCATTCTCATAAAATGACCAATCGCCGCTGGGAACCCAACCTGCAAAAAATCAAAGTCGTGGTTGACGGGGCAAACAAATCCCTGCGGGTTTGCACCGCTTGCATCCGCTCCGGCAAAATTAAAAAAGCCGTTTAACGCATTCAATCAGTTTGAAAACGCAAACTGGCAGCGAGTTTGCTTTAAAAAAAAGAATCGGCCTTATCGGTGGCAGTTCTCCGGCTGTCAGGCATTTGCAAATCGCCGAAACCATGGGACAGTTGATAGCTGAAAACGGCTTTTTACTGGTTAATGGTGGTTTAAAAGGGGTCATGGAAGCTTCGGCCAGGGGAGCCAAGGCCCATGGGGGATGGGTCATTGGCATTTTACCGGGAAAATCGACGCAGGAAACCAACCGCTTCACCGACATTGCCATTCCCACCGGATTGGGCTACTTGCGCAATGCCCTGGTGGTGTTGAATTCCGATGTCCTGGTGGCAATTAACGGCGCCTACGGCACCCTTTCCGAGATCGCCTACACTCAGGTATACGGCAAGAAGGTTTTTGGCATCGAAACCTGGGATATCCCCGGCGTGATCGCAGTTGAGTCTCCGCAGGCGGCCATGCAGCAAATCATTGCCTATTTTGAGCAGCCGAAATAAAGGATAAACTGCTATATGACCAACAACTACCGCGTGGTTGTCCATTTCGATGGTACGGAATATTACGGCTGGCAATTCCAGCGTCCTGAATACCCGACCATCCAGGCCGAATTGATCCGGGTCCTGAAAATAATCGCCAAGAAACAGGTCCTGGTCACTGGCAGCTCCAGGACCGACGCCGGGGTTCACTCCAGCGGACTGACCGCCAACTTTCACCTGCCCATCACCATCGAACCAGAATCCTTGCGGCGGGCGTTGAATTCACTGCTGCCCAAGGATATCCGCATTATGGAATGCCAGCTCATGGACAAATCGTTCAATGCCCGCTTTGGCGCCCACAGCAAAACCTATGTTTACCGGATATTCACCGGCCAGGTGCAATCGCCGTTCAGCCAGCGTTTCGCCCTGCACATCCCCTTCCCCTTGGATGTGAAGGCCATGCGCAAAGCTGCCAGATATTTTGTCGGCGCCAAGGATTTCTCTTCATTCACATCGGATGAACCCGGGAAAAAAAGAGCGCGCGAAGTGGACATGTTCAAAATGCAGGTTAAGAACGAGGAGATCACCTTCAGCGTACGCGGCAAAAGTTTTTTGCGCTACATGGTGCGCAACATGGTCGGAACGCTCATCGATGTAGGCAAGGGCAAGATCAAGGCTGAAGAAATTCCGGCCATATTCGCGGCCAAAGACCGCCGCCGGGCCGGACAGACCGCCCCGGCCAAAGGCTTGACCCTGGTAAGGGTCGATTATAAGCCGGTACAAGACAAAGAATAAAATGGCCTTTCGCCCACTATCCACTTCCTGAGATCTTTATAAGTCCGGTTGCAAGCAGAATGGAATTTCCGGAAATCGCTTTTGGATTTATTGGCCGCAGTATTTGAGAATGAGCAGGGTTTGGTCGTCTTCGGGACGGGCTTCACCCCTGAAATGCTGGACCGCTTCCAGGATGCGCACCCCCAAATCCGTTGGCTGAATGTCAGGCCGCTTCCTGAGCAGGGAAAAAAGCCGGTCGTTCCCGAAGCATTCTCCCTGCGGGTCGCAGCTTTCATTGATCCCATCGGAATAGACCAATAGAACATCGCCCTTTTGCATGACCGTTTCGATCACATTGTAAGGGGTATCGGCCATGAGCCCCAGGGCCGGGTTGCCTTTAGCGGTTGGACTCGGAATTCCGTCACGGATGAATACCGGGGGCGTATGACCGGCATTCAGCATTCTGATTTTTCCCGAATCGCCACGGATATCCAATACGACCAGGGTAGCAAAACTGCTAGTGATGCCATCACGGTGAAAAATCTGGTTAATTTGAAAACCCAGGTCAGCAAGCCGGGTCGATTCGGTGAACAGGGCGCGAATGGTCGCCTGCAACTTGACCATGAGCAGCGCAGCCGGCAGACCTTTTCCAGAAACGTCGCCCAGGACCAGAATATGGTGGTCGTCGTTGAAACGGATGCAGTCGATCAGGTCACCGCCCACATCATTGGCCGGTTTGGAATAAAGCCATGCGTCCCAGCCGGCAATCTCGGGATTGGGGTCAGGAAGCAGCCGCATCTGGATCGCCCGGCCTTCCTCAAGCTCATTGCGGGCCAGCAGCTTGTCTTTCAATTCCAGCATTAAAATGAAGATCAGGATCAGACCTCCCAGCTCTCCAAAATTAAGGTTGGCTCCAAGCGAACCAAACTGAATCCTGGAGTTTTGCAGGAACAAAATGAATATGGCGATGAGCAGCAACAGGCGGCGGATCGGTGTCAACTTCATAAAAAGGCTTTTCAACAGCCAGCCGGCCAGATAGAACCAGCGGGCGATCGGCCGCATGCCTTCCAGGCGGTTCTTTTGCTCTTCTTCGAGATAGAACTCCTTGATATCCCTGAAATCACCAAAGATCGTATGCCAAAAATTGCGCGGCTGAATTTTCCTGAAAAATCCACCATGAGTGTTGTTTTTGGGTTTTTCTTCTTTATTATTGTTCATGCATAAGTTTCCTATACAATTTATTTTTTTTGTTGCAGATAGTCATGCAAAGACTCCGCCGCTTTTTTGCCGTCGCCCATGGCCAGAATGACGGTCGCCCCGCCCCGGACGATATCGCCGCCAGCAAAAATCTCAGGCAGCGCGGTTTGCATGGTCTCCTCATTGACCACGATGGTGCCCCACTTGGTCACTTCAAGTCCCTGGATCGTCCGGGGAATCAGGGGATTGGGGTCCGTTCCCACCCCGACCACAACGGTATCCACATCAATCGTGTATTCGGAACCGGGGATCACGACCGGACGTTTGCGTCCTGAATCGTCCGCGGCCCCCAAACCCATTTTTTGAACTTTCATCTGCTTGACCCGTCCAGCGGTATCGGTGATATATTCAACGGGATTTGTCAAGTTCAAAAATTCGACACCCTCTTCCTTGGCATGGTGAATTTCTTCAATTCGGGCCGGCATTTCCTGTTCAGAACGACGGTATACGATCATGGCCTTTTCGGCACCCAAGCGGACAGCAACCCTAACCGAATCCATTGCCGTGTTGCCGCCGCCGATCACAGCCACTCTTTTCCCCAGCATGATAGGGGTATCATAATGGGGGAATTGATATGCTTTCATGAGATTGACCCGGGTGAGGTATTCATTGGATGAATATACACCAATAGCGTTTTCACCGGGAATGTGCATAAATTTGGGCAGTCCAGCCCCGCTGCCGATAAAAAATCCCTGAAATCCCTGTTTTTTCATGTCCTCGATGGTCAGGGTTTTCCCGACAATCACATTTTTTTCAAACACCACTCCCAGCTTTTCCAGATAGGCGATTTCCGATCTGACAATGGTTTTGGGCAAGCGAAACTCGGGTATGCCGTAACTCAAAACACCGGCAAGCTCATGCAGGGCCTCAAAGACGGTCACCCGGTAGCCGCTTTTCGCCATTTCACCGGCAAAAGTCAAACTGGCCGGCCCGGAACCGATGGCCGCCACCTTGATCTGCTTCCCTGTTTGAATAGGCGGGATGGAAATGTTTCCGGCCAAACGTTCACAATCCGAGGCGAACCGTTCCAAGTAGCCGATGGCCACCGGCGCCTTTTTCATTTTGTGATAGATGCATTGGGCCTCACACTGAATCTCCTGGGGACAGACCCGGCCGCATACGGCGGGCAGGGCGTTGGTTTCTTTTAATTTTCTGGCCGCCGCTAAAAAATCCTTTTTTTCGATCAATTTGATGAACCCCGGAATATCAATGTTCACCGGACAACCTGAAATACAAGATGGGGTTGAACAATCCAGGCAACGCTGTGATTCCAGCACGGCCGCATCTTCATTTAAGCCCACATTGACTTCCTTGAAACCCAGGATCCTGTCCCTGGGCTCCATTTCAGGCATTTTTACCCGGGGCAAGTTACTTCTTTCCTTGGCACTGAGCCTGTTTCTCATTTCATTTCGCCATTCCTGATTTCTGGCGGCGCTCAATTCCTGGAAATTAACCGGCATGCTGCTTCTCCTTCAAGTCAATGATTTCAAATACCCGTCATAAGAAACCTGTTCTTCTTTTTTATAAGTATTCAACCGTTTGAGCATCTCATCGTAGTCTATTTCGTGGGCATCGAATTCCGGCCCGTCCACGCAGACAAATTTGGTTTTGCCACCTACCGTGACCCGGCAGGCCCCGCACATCCCGGTCCCATCTACCATGATGGTATTCAAGCTGGCGATAGTGGCAACATCGTATTTTTTGGTCAGCAACGCGACGAATTTCATCATTACCGCGGGACCGATGGCCACTGCCAGATGAACCGGTTCGCGCAGCAGCACTTTTTCAATCCCGGCAGTGATCAATCCTTTTTCCCCGTATGAACCGTCATCGGTCATGACAATCATTTCATCGGCAAACACGGCCATTTCCTTTTCCAGGATCAGCAGCTCCCGGTTGCGGGCGCCGAGAACAGTGATCAGCTTGTTGCCGATCTCCTTGAAAGCCCTGGCAATGGGATAAAGAGGGGCAATGCCCACACCGCCACCGCAGGCAATAACGGTCCCGACTTTTTCAATGTGCGTGGGTTTGCCCAGGGGGCCGGAAATGTCCAGCAGGGAATCACCCGGATTCAGGTTGGCAATTTTATGGGAGGAAGTTCCGACAATTTGAATGATCAGGGTGATGGTCATTTTTTCCTTGTCGGCATCGGCAATGGTCAATGGGATGCGTTCCCCCCTGTCATCGGTGCGGATGATGACAAATTGGCCGGGGTTTTGTTTTTGGGAAATCTGCGGAGCTTCAACTACCAGTTTCACCACATTTTCTGATAACATTTCTTTGGCAACAATTTTGTTCATTGGGTCACCCTCCCAAGTTCGCCTTACAGTAACAAACTACATTTCAAAATGCAATTTATTACGTCCGGTCACTGCACCTTTCTCTATCACTGAAGAAATCTCCTAAAATAAGGATTGATTGTAATATAAAACGTAACATTATTATACATATAGAAATTTGACAGCGAAAAGTCATTTACTATTGCTGCTATATACAATATCGTTAAGTGTCAATATTTTTAACACAATCAGCCAAGCCCGTCTGGCAGGCCCTTTCAAGGCTCAACTGTAAATAAATCATACAGTCCGTTTCAAGGAAAAAAGTGAACGCCTTATCAAAACCCTTGTCCAGGCAGGCTTTTCGATTTGGCATAAATATTGCTTATTAATTGTTGGGTGAAACAAACACCTGCGAAATATAAAAAAGGAGAATAAAATGAATGAAAAGAAAGTGTTACTGATCGATGACGAGGTTTCATTGCAGCGGAGCCTGACCATGGGTTTATTGCAAAAGGGGTATCAAACAGAATCCTGCGAAAACGGGATGAACGGCCTGAAGGCCCTGGAAGCGTTCAAGAAAAAACAAACGCCCCTGCATTATGTAGTGTTAGATGTCCGCCTTCCCGATATCGACGGTATCAAACTACTCAAGGTGATCAAATTCAATTATCCTGAATTGCCCGTGGTCGTCATTACCGGCTACGGCAGTGAAAGCACCGCTGCGGACGCCAGATCGGAAAAAGCCGACGCCTACCTGGAAAAGCCGTTCACCATTGACGAATTGACAAAAGTTTTCGCGGAAATTCCCGAAAAGGCTTCATCTACCGACGTTGCGGAAAAAGAAACCGCCGAGGCCAGTGAGGGCAAAGCAATCAGCGCCTACGTTCTGATGAATTTTTCCGATACCGCCAATTTGTCAGATGTGTATCAGGAAATGTATTTCATGGATCATGTTTTGTACTGCGATGCCATCAAGGGTGATTTCGACATGGCCGTGCTGCTGCAGGCGGAAAAATTAAGCGAACTGCATGACCTGGTCGAAGACAAAATCAAAAAACTGCCCGGAGTAAAGGATATCTGCTTCATGCCCGTGGAATCTCCGCTTTTACCAGAAAGCGTCAACAACATCATCGGCACGGTGGACAAGGCCCTGGGCCGGGAAAAAGGAAATCCCGAAACCGCCAACAACGTTAATTTCTGGAAAAGCGCTTCCTCCTACGTGTTTCTGGAGATCGAAAAAGAAAAACTGGAAAATATCTTTCCCACCCTGTATGTAAATGAACAGGTTGTTTCCTGCGACTTCACCAAGGGGAAGTACGATATTATTTTGCTCATGCAGGGCGCCAGCTTTGCCGAGATCGACCGCAACATCAAAAATAAAATCAAGCCCCTGGACGGCGTGCTGAGGATCAAGGAATCACCGATAATCAAACTATTTGAAATGTAAGCCAAAATATAAGATAATGGGGGCATGAAAGCCCAAGACAAACTGAATGCGCAACAGACAAAAAACGGCCTGACCGGCTTCAAGGTCGACCTGTGGAACTATGAGGGGGAAAAGGGAGCCCTGATCCCCCTTTTGCAGGCCGCCCAGGACTCCTATGGTTACATCCCGCTTGCAGCCATCGACCAGATCAGCGAAATCGTCGGCATCCCGGCCGCTGAAATTTATGGGGTCATCACTTTTTACTCCCAGTTCCGCCTCAAACCCCTGGGCAAATATCTGATCAAGATCTGCGACGGCACCGCCTGCCACGTCAACGGTTCGGAGCGAATCGCCGGAATCATCGAGGACGAGCTGCAGATCACGGGCAACGACACCACGCCGGACGGATTGTTTACCCTGCAAAAAGTAGCCTGCATCGGCTGCTGCTCTCTCTCGCCCGTCATCATGATCAACGATGAAACCTACGGCCGCTTGACTCCCAAAAAAGTCCAGCTGCTGCTGAAAGAATACAAAGCAAAAGACCAAAATCCACAGACTCCCTGAATCGAAAAGGAGAAGCTACATGAAGACCATCAAAGTCGGGCTTGGCACATGCGGTGTTTCGGCTGGTGGGGAAAAGGTCTATGCCGCCCTGAAAAGCGAGATCGCCAAGGAAAAAATTCCGGTGAATTTGCTGGAAACGGGCTGCATGGGTAACTGTTACCAGGAAGTCCTTCTGGAGATCAGCGACGAAAAGGGCAATGATTTTTTTTACAGCAACGTCACGCCGGAAAAAGTCAAAAGGATCCTGGACGAACAGATCCTCCAGGACAAACCCATCGAAGCGTGGATCGTCAAAGGATTGAAAACCGATGACGAAGATACTTTTTTCGCCAAGCAAAAACGCATCGTATTGCGTAATTGCGGCATCATCGACCCCAATTCCATCGAAGAATACATTGCCAGCGGCGGCTATCAGGCCATTCAAAAAGTATTAAAAGAATACACCCCCGAGCAGGTCATTGACATTGTTTTGAAGTCCGGATTGCGCGGCCGCGGCGGGGCCGGATTCCTGACCGGCATGAAATGGCGCTTCTGCCGCCAGGCGGAGGCTGACAATAAATACATCATCTGCAATGCCGATGAAGGCGACCCCGGCGCTTTCATGGACCGCAGCACCCTGGAAAGCGACCCGCACCAGGTGCTGGAAGGAATGATGGTCTGTGCCTATGCTTGCGGTGCCGACGAAGCATACATATACGTCCGAGCCGAATATCCCATGGCGGTCAAACGCCTGCACCATTCCATTCAAAAAGCCATGGAAAAAGGCTTTGTCGGGAAAAACATCTTCGGGTCCAAAATGAACCTGAAAATCAAGATCAAGGAGGGGGCCGGTGCTTTTGTCTGCGGCGAGGAAACCGCTCTTATCGCCTCGATCGAAGGCAAGCGCGGCATGCCCCGTTTCCGGCCGCCCTTTCCCGCCCAAAAGGGCTTGTGGGGCAAACCGACCAACATCAACAATGTGGAGACCTTGGCCAATATTCCCTGGATCATCGTCAATGGCGCCGATGCTTTCGCAGCCATGGGCACCGAAAACAGCAAAGGGACAAAGGTTTTCGCCCTGGCCGGAAAAATCGCCCGCGGCGGACTGGTGGAAGTCCCCATGGGCCTGACCATCGATGAGATCATTTACGATATCGGCGGCGGCATCCGCGACGGCAAGAAATTCAAGGCCGTGCAAATGGGCGGACCTTCCGGGGGCTGCATCCCGGCGACCATGGGCAACCTGCAGATCGACTACCAGCAGATCAATAAAACCGGGGCGATCATGGGCTCCGGAGGCATGGTGGTCCTGGATGAAACAACCTGCATGGTCGAAATGGCCAAGTTCTTCCTGAGTTTCACCCAGGATGAAAGCTGCGGCAAATGCACCTTCTGCCGTATCGGCACCAAGCGCATGCTGGAAATTCTGGAACGCATCACTGACGGCCGGGGCCAGGCCGGTGATATCGAATTGCTCGAGGATTTGGCTGCCAAAATCAAGGGCAACACCATCTGCGGCCTGGGCCAGACCGCTCCCAATCCCGTTCTGACCACATTGAAATATTTCCGTGAGGAATACGAGGTTCATATCCGCGATAAAAAATGCCCGGCCCACAGTTGCGCCCCACTCTTGACTTTTTCCATTCTGGAAGACAACTGCACCGGCTGTACCCTGTGCGCCAGGGTCTGTCCGTCTGCGGCCATCAGCGGCGAAAAAAAGATGATTCACAAGATCGACCAAGCCCTCTGCATCAAGTGCGGAAAATGTTTCGAAGCCTGTAATTTTAAAGCCATCAGCAAGGACTAAGGGGAACCCAGCCATGGACAATGTAAAAATCAACATCGACGGCAAGGAAGTCAACGCCCGGCCCAACCAAACAATTTTGGAAGTGATTCAGGAAAATCAACTCGCCGAGATACCCACTTTGTGCCACGACCCCAAACTCCCGCCTTACGGATCATGTTATCTTTGCGTGGTGGAGGTCGAAGGGGTCAGCAAACTGATCCCCTCGTGTTCCAGCCCGGTGGCCGACAAGATGGTCATCCACACCGACAACCCGCGTATCCACGAGGCCAGAAAGACCGCCCTGGAACTGTTGCTGTCTAACCACTACGCCGACTGTTTGGCTCCCTGCCAGCAGACTTGCCCGGCCGGCGTGGACGTCCAGGGTTATATCGCACTGATCGCCATGGGCAAACCCATGGAGGCCATACGCCTGATCAAGGAAACCAATCCTCTGCCGCTGGTTTGCGGCCGGGTCTGCGTGCGCGAATGCGAAGTGGCCTGCCGCCGCAACCGGGTGGATGAAACCGTGGGCATCGACTACTTGAAACGCTTCGCTTCAGACATCGACATCGAAGACCCCTGGACACCACAGCCCGCGCCGCTAAACGGCAAAAAAGTGGCGGTGGTAGGCGGCGGACCGGCCGGTTTGACCTGCGCCTATTATTTGCTTCTGAAAGGCTATGCGATCACCCTGTTCGACAAGGCCCCGGAACTCGGCGGCATGCTGCGCTATGGCATCCCCGAATACCGCCTGCCTAAAAAATTGCTGGACAAGGAAATCAATTGGATCACCAACCTGGGCGTAACCGTAAAAACCAATTCCGCTCTGGGCAGGGATTTCACCATTGAAGACCTGAAAGAGCAGGGATTTGACTCCATCTACCTGGCTTTCGGCGCCCAAAAAGCGAAGAATATGCGCCTGCCTGGAGAAGAGCGGATCTCCGGCGTGATCCCGGGCATCGATTTTCTCTGGCAACTCCAGAATGAAAAGAAACCGGAGATATACGGCAATGTAGTGGTCGTAGGCGGCGGCAACACCGCTATCGACGCCGCCCGCTCCGCCAAGAGGCTGGGAGCTGACAAAGTAACCCTGTTGTACCGGCGTACCCGCAACGAAATGCCGGCCCACCACATGGAGATCGATGCGGCGCTGGATGAAAATGTCGAATTGATCCTGCTTTCCGCTCCCACCGAACTGATTCAGGAAAACGGCCGGCTGAAGGCCCTGACCTGCATCCGCATGGAACTGGGCGAAGCGGACGCCAGCGGCAGGCGCAGCCCGGTGCCAGTGCCCGGCTCGGAATACCAGCTGCCCTGTGATTTCGTCATATCGGCCATCGGCCAGGACGTGGACCTATGCGGCCTGCAAAAAAATCCGCAGTTGCAATCCACCAAGTACAATACACTGGTATTCAGCCAAGGCACATTTGAAACGTCACTCCCGGGCGTTTTTACCGGCGGGGACATGGCCACCGGACCGGCCGTGGCTATTGACGCCATTGCCCATGGCAAGATCGCCGCTAACGCCATTGACCACCATGTCCGATCCGGTCAAGCCGCGGGCGAAGAAAAAGAATTCATCAGCCGCAAGGAGATCTTCGGGGATATTCCCGACAGCGATTTCTCCCATTTCGCCAAGATCGCTAAAGAAAAAATGCCTGAACTGCCCGCCCAGAAAAGAGCGAAAACCTTCGCGGAAGTCGAACTTGGTTTCAGCGACCAGCAGGCAAAAAATGAAACCCGCCGCTGCCTGGAATGCGGATGTTCAGCGTATTTTGAGTGTGCTTTGCGCAAGCACGCCGTAGATTTTAAGATCGACCTGAAAAAATTCATCGGCGAAGTACGCAAGTACGCAGTGGACAAAGCCCATCCTTTTATTACCCTGGACCCCAATAAGTGCATTGCCTGCGGTCGCTGCGTGCGCACCTGCTCGGAGATCCTGAAGGTTTCTGCCCTCGGCTTCGTCTACCGCGGCTTCAAGTCGGTGGTCCGTCCCTCAATGGAAAAAAAGCTTCTGGAAACCAATTGCATATCCTGCGGCAACTGCATCGCCGCCTGTCCCACCGGAGCCATTGCCGAGCATCTGCCCTTCGTCAAACCGGGGCCATGGGCGGGCAAAAAGCATTTATCCATCTGCCATTTTTGTTCGGTCGGTTGTGTTTTGCATTACAAGGTCTTCGATCAGGACGCGTTTTCCGCGGAGGGATTCAGCGGCGATTCCCACAACAAGGGGTATTTGTGCCACAAGGGTCGTTTCGCTTATCGCTACATGCTTGACGAGCAACGCCTGCTCAAACCAATTCTGAAAGACAAAAAGGGGTTGCGGGAAACTTCCTGGGAAAAAGCGCTGGCTCATGCCGCAAAAAAAATAAATGCCATCAGTAAAAAATATGGTCCTGAAGCCGTGGCCGTTTTCGCCTCACCGCGGTTGGCCAACGAAGAACTGTATCTGCTGCAAAAATGGGTGCGCGCCGGATTCAAGACCAACATGATCGGCAGCTTCAGCAATATGTTCAACGGCCGTGATCTGGACGCGCTGGATGAGATGTTTGGCTTGACCGCCTCCACGACCACCATGGATGAATTCAAAAACGCCGATGTCATCATGGTCATGAACGCCGAATTGACCGAAAACAACCTGGTTGCCGAGCTGAAAATCAAGGAAGCCATGAAAAAAGGCGCCCGGCTGGTGGCCGTCAGTTCATCGGAGAATTCCCTCAGCAAGATCGCCGATCTCTGGCTTGATCCCAAACGCGGGACCAACACGGCCCTGCTGGCTGGCATCGCCAATGAACTGATCAAAAAAGAAATGATCGACAGCGACTTCATTAGCCGCCGCACGGAAAATTTCCCCAGTTATCAGGCCTCGATCGCCAAGCTGGACAGAGAAAGGACCATCGAAACCACGGGAGTCAATCCGGAAAAATTCGACCAAATCGTGGCCATGCTCTCTGGCACGCCTAATTTTATAGTGGTGTATGGCATAGACCAATGTCTGGAAAAATCAAAGGACGACTTGAAAGCGCTGGGGAATCTGATGTTGCAGCAGGGCAAGCCCGGCCAGCCAGGCAATGGCCTGATCCTGATCAGCGAATTCGCAAATTCCCAGGGGCTGCTGGACATGGGCGCCGATCCCCGCTACCTGCCCGGAGGCGTCCGCCATGGCGATCCTGCTATCAGCCGTTTCCAGAAATTGTGGAACATCGGTCCAGATCAGATTTTCAACCCGGTTGATTTTGGGGAAAGATTCAGCAATGGTAAAATCAAGGCCCTGCTGATATTTGGTGAAAATCCTCTGGCCTCGACGGCAGCAGGCAAGATGCTGGCTGCTGTTGAATTCACCCTGGTAGTTGATTTTTTCATGAGCGCCAGCGCCTCAGAAGCCAACGTGGTATTGCCGGCATCGACCCCACTGGAGAGTTCAGGGACTTTTACCGCTTGCGACCGCCGTTTGCAGCACAACCAGGCGATATTTCCTCCCAAAAGCGGGATGGCCAACTGGGAGATTATTTGCCGCTTGGCTGAAAAAACAACGCAAGCCATGCAATTTCAAAACACAGATGACGTTTTCAAAGAGATCCAGCAAGCCAACCCGTTTTACCAAAATGTTGAAATGGGCGGTTTCTGGGGGGATAATTTGTTCCGGGAAAACTTCCATACTGCCAACGGCAAAGGAAAATTCCTGCCGCTAACCATCAAGATCGCCACTTGCAACCAGGAGAAGCAACCGTTGCTCGCCAGTGAAGACTATATCCAAACTAAAATTAAAAACAAACTGGTGGTATAATGTTCAAGTTGCATTAATTAGGTTGCCAAGTGAAAAAAAACATCCAGCGCAAAGAATGCATTGAATGCGCCCGAAAGCTCGAATACGATCTTAAGGAAAGGATCAAGGAACTTGAATGCCTGTATATCATCAGTTCCCAGATTGAGTCCGGAAAGAACCTGGAACAAATATTGGAAAATTCTGCGGCAAATCTGGTCAAGGGGTTTCAATATCCCGAGATGGCGTGCGCGGCCATCATCCTGGACCAAAACCAATTTACTCCCGGAACCATATCCTGCGAAAATATCAAGGCTTCGCTCCAGTCCGATATCGTGGTCAACGGCAAGACCCGGGGTTGCGTCAAGATCGGTTATTTGAAGGAAGGCGATTTTCTCGAGGAAGAAAAAAAGCTCATCAAGGAAATCGGCCACATGATCTCCAAAGCTGTTGAAAAGCATGAATTGCAGCTGGAACTGCAAAAATACGTAGGCAATCTGAAGGACCTAGTCAAGGCCAAGACCAAAGAGTTGGAGAAATCCAAAAAACGTTTCGAGGACCTTTTCGAAAACGCCCCCGACGGCATCGTCATTTCCAAGCTGAACGGGGACATCCTGAAGGCCAACCGCGCCTTTTATCGCATGCTGCATTACCCCGAGGACGGGTCGGTCCAACTCAACTTCGTCCGGGACAAATTGTATGCCAATATTCCCCGCATCCGGCCGTTCATTTTCAA
>SPCN01000307.1 GCA_004525465.1 Chrysiogenales bacterium
AACTCAAGGCCTCTACTACCTGCTGCCCAACCTGGACAAGTTCAACATCAAGAACGAAGTGGTGCTGAACACGGCGCTCAACCCCTGGACCATTTTCTTTTCCGTGCTCTACGCCCTGGCTTATATCCTGGCCCTGTTGGCACTCACCATTCTCATCTTCCGCAAAAGGGACTTCCAATGATGCATGGCCGGCTGCTGACGGCCGTTTTCCTGGCCGGACTGCTGCTGGCGGCCGGAGTGCAGAACCGCTACGACAGCAACATCGATTACTTTGCCGACCGCGGCACCTTTGTCTCCCTGCCTTCCGGCAAGGCACTGAAAGTCCTTTCCTTCGGCTACAGCAACCTGGCCGCCGACCTGCTGTTCATCTGGTCCATCCAGTTCTATTCCACCACCTACCTTACCAATCGTTTCGATTTTTTGGAAAGGGTGTACGACACCATCACCGATATCACGCCGCAGTACAAGGATCCCTATATCATCGGGTCGCTGATCATGGTCTATGAAGCCAAGGACATTCCCATGGCCCTGCGCCTGCTGGACAAGGGTTCGCGCCATAATCCCGACGAATGGTTTTTTGACCTGGACGCCGGTTACTACTGCTATAAATTCCTGAAGGATTTCGCCAAGGCCGAATTTTACTACACCCGCGCCGCGGCCAAACCCGATGCCCCGCCTTTTATCAAGCGCATGAAGGCCCACATGGTCTACCTGCACGACGACCCCAAAGTGGCTTACCAGATGTGGCTGGAAATTTACAACAATGCCCGCTACACCCTGGAAAAAGACGGGGCTTTCAATCACCTTTACCAGATCAAGGCCCAGAACGATCTCGCTTTACTCAAGGAGCGGATCGGGATGTTCAGGCGGCAATTCCGGCGCTGGCCGTCGAGTTTAAGCGAATTGCTGAGCTCAAGGTTGCTGGCGGCTCTGCCCGCAGATTTCGCCGGAAACGAATACATATACAACCCTGAACAGGGCGCAATCTCGGCCGCGAGGGTATTCAAATGGAAGCAACGCTGACCATCATTTTCGGCTTGATCATCGGCAGCTTTTTGAACGTGGTAATCCACCGCCTGCCCCTGGGGGAGAACGTGGTTTTCCCCCCATCCCATTGCCCGCGCTGCCGCGCCGACATTCCATTTTATCTCAACATCCCGCTGCTGAGTTACATTTTATTATTGGGCAAATGCCGCTCCTGTCGCGGCAAAATATCAGCGCAATACCCGTTGGTCGAGGGGTTTTGCGCTTTCAGCTTCTGGCTGACGGTTCACAACTACGGGCTATCGCTGCAGGCCGCGGCCAGCGCCGTGTTCATTTGCCTGCTGATCGCCCTGGCGGCCATCGACATCAAACACATGATCCTCCCCGACGAACTCACCTTGAGCGCTGCCGCGTTTTTTTTCATTTATTCATTTTTCAATCCCGAGATCGGCCAGTTGGATGCCGTGCTCAGCGGCCTGGGCGGGGCGCTTTTTTTCGCCGGCCTTTATTTCTTTTATCTGAAGATCAGAAAGATCGAGGGTTTGGGTTTCGGCGACGTTAAAATGGCTCTGTTCATGGGCCTTTTTCTCGGCCTGCACCGGCTGACTGTTGCGATATTCCTGGCATCGTTATTCGGCCTGCTGGTGGGGATATTCTTCATTGTGTTCAAGAAAAAGAATCTTAAGCTTGCCCTGCCCTTCGGCCCGTTCCTGAGCCTGGGCAGTTTCGTTTCCCTGTTCTGGGGCGACGCCATCATGGCCTGGATCGGCTCGTTCTGGCGTCTGCTATGAAAAGAAGTTTTCTGATCCTGGTCATTGTCGTCCAGATCCTGGGCCTTTTTGTCTTCGAGAATATGCGCGTCCTTTTCAAGAGCCTTGAAAAAAATGAGATCGCCGCCATCATCGCCCAAAGCGACCTTCAGGCTGAACTGTACGTCCAAAAGATTTTGCTGCGCCTGCCGCAGCCGGGCCGGGAAAAATATTTCGACCAGGTCCTTTCCCTGCCTCGGGCCGAGAACAGCAGGCAGGTAACCCTGGCCGGCCAGGAAAGGCTGCTGCAGATCAGAAAACCCCTGGGCGACGGTTCGGGGCTGCTTTTTAAAAAAACCATCCGCTCGCGCCAACTCGAGCAGTTCGCGGCGCTGAAAAAATTACTTTCCGGTCTGATCTTCTTCCTGGGAATCTTCATTAGCGCATCCGGGATCTACCTGGTGGTGCTGCTGCGCAAAAAAGGGCCGGAAAAAAGTTTGGGGGCCGGTTCTCCCTTACAGGATTACCTGGTAGAAATGAAAAGCACCCAGCTGGAACTGCAGAACCTGGTCGCCGAGCAAAACCGCACCAGCTCGCAAACAGAGGAATTGAACAAGAGCATCATCAATACCATCCATCTTGGCGTGATCTTCATCTCCGCCGGAGCCAAGATCGAGATATTCAACCCCGCCGCCCAGAAACTGTTCAAGCGAAGCTTTTCCAGCGCCAAGAACAATTCCCTGGCCACGGTTCTGCAGGAGCATCCCAAGCTCAGCGCCTTCATCCAGGCCGCTGAAAAGAAATTTTCCGCCGAGATCGAAAGCGGCTCCTTTATCTTTTACGTCGACGTAGTGCCGGTTTCCGACAGCGGCCGCCTGGTGCTGGTCCGCGACGTCAGTGCCGAGAGAAAAAAGGAAAAGATCCTGCGTCAGAATGCCGACCTGATTATGCTCGGCGAAATGGCCGCAGCCCTGGCCCACGAGATACGCAATTCATTGGGAGTCATCCTGGGCTACAGCAAAGCCATGCGTACCGAGCCGGAAAAATCGCGCAAGATCGTCCGCGAGATCAATTTCCTGAGCGAAATGATGGAAAGTTTCCTGCAGTTCGCCCGGCCGGTGAAAAAGATCTCCCGTAAGAAAACCGATGTCAGTAAATTGATCGCCACTGCCGCCGCCGCACAGGAAATGGCAGTCGACCTGCCGCAAAACCCCCTGCTTTTAAAAAGCGATCCGCTGCTGCTTAACGTCATTTTTTCCAACCTGGTCCTCAACGCCAAACAGGCCGGGGCCAGGAGTTTGCAAGTGGAATTCTCAGACGCCGCGCCTGCCTCGCTGACATTGGCCGACGACGGACCAGGCATCGCCGCCGCCAACACTGAAAAGATATGGCTGCCGTTCTTCAGCAGCCGCGACAAGGGCACCGGCATGGGCCTGGCCACGGTCAAGAAATTGGTGAGCGCTTTGAACGGGGACATTCAATTAATTGAGGATGG
>SPCN01000269.1 GCA_004525465.1 Chrysiogenales bacterium
TTCCGTGAGCAGCATATCCAGGTTCTCAAGCAGGTGAGCGCTTAAGGCGAAATTCAATTCAGCCCGGCGCTGGATATCCTCAATTGGACACAAAGGAGTGATTTTTTTTATGAACAGCAGCTTTTCATAAAGATTCAGTCCGAACAGGCAGTGCAAAATATTGTAATTCAACAGCAAGCCATCCGGCACCGGCAGGTCCAACTGCAGGGCTTGGGCCTGGGTTTCGCCCCGCTGACGGAGCAGCAGGCGGTAATCGTGGCCGCTGACGACCCGCTGGGCCCTGTCGATAACCAGCAGGGGCAGGCCGGGAAATTTTTCTTGCAGACCGGCGTAGCGTTCGGGAAGATGGGGATATGAAAAAGCATAGACATCATCAAGGTTGATGTCCGACAGTCGCAGTTCGATTTCACGCATGCTTTCGCCTCACAGCCACTATAAAATATCAGGAGCTTTTATTATGAATATTGTAGCGCAGCCTGGCCAAGTTGGCAAAACAACGGGCGGGGGTTTTGCTAAGCCGGGGAATTGTTATAAAATAAAGCCATGAAAAAAAACGGCTCACTACCCAAACCGGCGGATCTGTTCGTTTTCGATGCCCACTGCGATACGGCCAGCGTTCTTTTTGACCAGCCCTGGGCTTTCAGCAGGAATCCGGGCCACCTTGACCTTCAGAAAATCAGAAAGGGCGGCCTCAAGGCCCAGATTTTCGCCATCTGGGTCGACCCGCTGCTGGCGCCGCACCGGGCCATGAAAAGGGCTTTGCAGCTTTTGCAGACCATGGAGCAGAAAGTATTTCAACCCGGACATGCGGTCAAGGTCACATCGTTGTCTGAAATGACGGCGGCGCTGCACCACAAGAAACTCGCCGCCTGGCTGTTTCTCGAAGGGGGTCATATCATTGAAAACTCCCCGGAAATCCTCCATATCTTTCATTCTCTGGGCGTGCGCGGCATGACCCTGACCCATTCCAAAAACACCGACTGGGCCGATTCGACCACAGACACGCCCCGGGCCAACGGCCTGACCGCTCTGGGCCGGCAGATCGTCCGCCAAATGGCGCAAATGGGCATGGCCATCGATGTGTCCCACGCCTCCGATCAAACCATCGCCCAGGTTCTGAAAACCACGTCGGTCCCGATCATGGCCTCTCATTCCAATGCCAGAAAACTGTGCCCCATTCCGCGCAATTTGCCTGATAAATTTATTCGCGAGATCACCGCTCGCAAGGGTTTCATCGGGGCCAACTTTTTCCCGGCTTTTATCAAGCGCAGCGTCTTCGACCAGATCGAAGAAAATTTCAATAAATTCGCAAAAGAAATCCGGGAGCGAACCGCCGGGCGATTGGACGATCCCGACTTTTTAAGCCAGGTGGAATGGGAGTATTACCTGCGGGCCGCGGCCGGCAACGATGCGGTCGAAATTGAGCAGTTGATCGACCATATAATCCACATTGCCTCGATCGGGAGCATCGACTGCGTGGGACTGGGCAGCGACTTTGACGGCATACCATCCACGCCAGCCAGGCTTGCCGATGCCGCTGCTTATCCGGTTTTGGTCGCGGCCCTGCAAAAAAGAGGATTTAAAGAACGAGAAATCCGCAAGATCTGCGGACTGAACCTGAAGAATTTCCTGAAGCGTATAGAAAAAAAAGGCAAGTGAGGATGAAAACAGGGATCGCGCTTGGCGGCGGCGGCGCCAAGGGCCTGGCCCATATCGGAGTGCTCAAGGTTTTGCAGGAGTACGGCATCGTTCCCGACATGATCTCGGGGACCAGCATCGGCGCCCTGATTGGGGCTCTTTATGTTTTGCGCGGCGATATCCATGCCGTCGAGGAATTCGCCCTGGGCTTTGAAAATTCCAACCTGTACCCCTACCTGGCGCCGCGCCCTTCCAGTTCGGGGCTGATCTCTGAAAAACGGATCCGGGGCTTTTTGCACGGGCTTTTCGGCAACAGGCGCATCCAGGACCTGGAGCGGCCGTTTTATTGTCCCGCCTGCGACATTCGCCGCGGCCGCGAGGTAATGTTCAATCGCGGCAGCCTGCAGCAAGCCGTGCGGGCATCCATCTCCGTCCCGGTCATCTTCAAACCGGTCCGACTGGGTAGGAGCTACCTGGTCGACGGCGGCCTGATCAATCCGGTGCCGGTCGATGTATTGAAGAATAACGGCAGCGACTTCACCATTGCCGTCAACGTCATTACCGCGCGCCCTTTGCGGCCGCGGCGTCGGAAAAAAGTCAACGCCAAGGAAAAGCTGCTGCTGGCCCGCCTTGATGAGTTTTTAAGCCGCAAACTGCTTGCGGGCCACGTAGACGAGGAACCCAACGTGATCGAAACCTTCCTGGCCACCATGGAGATCATGCAGGAAAAATTGATCGCCGCCCGGCTGGGCAACGACGTTCCGGACGCCATAATCCATATTGAAACTTCCGATATTAAAATGTTTGAGTTCTACCGCCCGGCCGAGATCATCCGCCGCGGCGAGCAAGCCGCGCGCCGGGAGATCGAAACCGTTCTGAAAAACCAGCGCCGCTGCCAAGCGGCACAGAAAAAAGGGGGCTGAAAATGGATGCCTGCGCTTGCGAAAGATGCAACAGCGCCTGCCGCCGAGATCCCGGACGGCTTATTCCCGCCGACATGAAAAAAATTGCCGTTTTTCTGAACCTCAGTGAAAAAGAACTGCTGGCCGGTTACCTGGTGCGCATAGCCGCCGCCGGCAAAAACTGCCGCATTCATTTCCTTGCCCCGGCCAAGCTCAAGGCCGGCCGTTACCTGGCGGTTCCCGGATCTACAGTTCCCGACTATTACGCCCACGAGAATGGGCGCTGTGTTTTCTTATCCGCGGAAAATCTCTGCTCCATTCATGCGGTCAAGCCGTTCGAATGCGCGGCCTACATGGGATGCCGCCACACTTTCCTGGGCCGGCCCTACAAGGAAAAGGATGTGGAAGCCTTCTTTGTCTCGCGCTGGCGGAAATCCCAAAACCTGATCAGCTAAAGAAAACAGCGAGCTTTAGAGACGAGTGACAAGTAACGAGGGAAGAGAGAAGACTAAAATACAAATCACAAATTCCAAATTCCAATGTTACAAACAAAGGCAATTGAAATTTTCTACTAGAAGGAACGCAAATTTGCGTTCCCTACTAAATGCATATCTCTATTAATTTTTATTCGTTTGGGTCATTGGGATTTGTGATTTGTTTGTAATTTGGTGCTTGGTATTTGGAATTTAAGATGGGTGACCCGCTGGATCGCCCCCACGTGAAAATCGTTCGCCGTCATTGCCTCTGTCCCGTCATCCCTTTTACTCGTCTACCCGTCAACGAGTGCTTTCTTTCTTCGTTTGGGCCATTTGGTTATTGGACTTTGGTGCTTATTTGGTGCTTGGTGCTTGGAACTTGGATTTTGAGTCTTCCTAGTTACTGGTCTCTAACTCAGTAACAAGGGACAAGGGAAGAATAACTGCAATAGTTCGAATTATTGCTGCTCCTTGTTACTCGTCACTTGTCACTGAGCTGGGGACAATCCCCTTCTGGATCAGCCCCCTGAGATCAAGTGGATGGCTTCGACGTTGTCGCCGTCGCCGATGAACACCCGTTCGTAATCCTCTTTTTTGACCAGGCGGCTGTTGATCTTGACCACGATCATCGGAAAAGTGAAATGCATCAGGTTCAGCAA
>SPCN01000074.1 GCA_004525465.1 Chrysiogenales bacterium
CGGCGACTACCAGCGGAAAAACGATTAGACTGCTGATTTTTTTGTCATATCTAATCGGTTTCGCACGATTTCCATCGATTTCACATTTTTCCTTTCTTTACAGCTGCAATGATTTAATATAAAATTTGAATTCTTCAATCATTCTTGCCAAGGGAAAAAACATGGACAGAAAACAATGTTATGACAGCCTCATCGATGTGATCGGCAATACACCAATGGTTAAATTGAACCATGTGGCCAGTGATGTTCCCGGCGAGGTTTTTGCCAAACTGGAATTCCTGAATCCCATGGGCAGTTGCAAGGACCGTATTGCCCGCTACATGATCGAGAAAGCGGAAAAAGAGGGGAAAATAAAAAAAGGCGACCTGATCATCGAAAATTCTTCGGGCAATACCGCCATGGGCCTGGCCTTGATCGCCATTCAAAAGGGCTATCGGCTGAAAGTTGTGGTCCGCGACCGCATCAGCCGGGAAAAGCTTGACCAGTTAAAGGCGTTGGGAGTCGAAATCCATATGGTGGACAGCTCGCTGCCGCCCGAATCCCCATACAGCTACAATAATGTCACGCCGCTGCTGGCCCGGGAAACGCCGAATTGCTATTTCCCCGACCAGCACAACAACCGCGACAACAATGAAGCCCATTACCTGGGCACGGGTCCGGAGATCTGGGAGCAAATGGGCGGCCTGATCGACTATTTCGTTGCCGGCATTGGCACCGGCGGCACCATCGGCGGCACTGCCCGCTTTCTGAAGGAAAAAGACCCCAGGATTCAGGTTGTGGCCGTGGACCCCGTGGGTTCGGTTTTTTATGAGTATTTCCACAAGCAAAAGAAAGTCAAACCCGGGCCCTACCTGCTGGAAGGACTTGGTGATGAATTCCTGATCCATTGCGCCGATTTCAGCGTCATCGACGATATGTTGCAGGTGACCGACAAGCAAGCTTTTCAGGCGGCCAGGGAATTGGCTCTGCGGGAAGGGATATTGGGCGGTGGATCCTGTGGAGCGGCCCTGTGGGGAGTACGGCAACTGGCAAAAAAAATCGGCCGCCCGGCCCGGATCGTCACCATTTTTCCCGATGGCGCCTCCCGCTATCTGAGCACGATTTACAATGATGATTGGTTGGAAGAAAAAGGTTTGCAATAAAAATTTAAAAAAAACCTTTGTCAATTCAGGTTAACTGCAAGTTATCAAGAACTTTTTTGTTTCATTTTCGTATTTGAATTGTTTACTGGAGGCACCGGATGAAAAAAATTCTTATAGTAATATTATTTGTTTTTGTACTGACTCTGCCGAACCTGGCCCAGGATCAGGATGTCAAAGCCTTATCTTTGGATGAAGTAATCGAGCAGGCATTGAAAAATAATCTCGACTTGCAAATCGAGATGTCCAACCCGGAGATATCCCAGGCGCTCTTGGACAAGAATGCCGCGATATTCATACCGACCCTGACGTTTGATCTCGGCCGCGGGTCGACCACTACACCCAGTTCCAGTATCTTTACCGGTGCCGATGTCGAAAGAGCCGATTCAGGCATATTGTCCTTCACCATTTCCCAGAGATTGCTCCTGGGGGGCAGCCTCAATATCATTCTGGATAATTCCCGCAATTCGACCAACTCGGTATACAGCAATATCAACCCCCGCTACAATTCACAACTCAGATTCAACCTGGTTCAACCCCTTTTAAAAAATTTCGGGCTTACGGCCACCAAGAGAAACATCTATGTTGCCCGTAATAACAAGGACAAGTCGCTCTTTGCCCTGAAGCAGCAGGTGATCAACCTGATCTACCAGGCCGAAGAAGCATATTGGAACCTGGTCTACTCGCACCAGAACCTCGAGGTCAAGCAGAAATCATTGCAGTTGGCCAAGGACCTGCTCAAGCAGAATGAAATCCAGGTTAAAGTGGGCGTCTCGGCTCCCATGGATATTCTGACCGCCCAAGCCGAAGTGGCATCCAGGGAAAGCGAGTCCCTGCAGGCCCGCAGCCAGATCCAGACCTACGAAGAAAATTTGCGCCGAATTTTAAATATCAGCCAGATGCCGGAAGCCATCGTCCCCCAGGACAAACCGCTGTTCAGTCCGCTGCAAGTTGATTTCAACCAATTCCTGCTGGAGGCCCTGGAAAAGCGGCCCGACATTGAGCAGGTGCGGCTCGACTTGAAGAGCAAGAACATCGATGTTCGTTATTTTCGCAATCAACTGCTTCCCAACCTGCAGTTAAGCGCATCCTATTACGCAAAAGGTCTGAGCGGCACTCCGCAGGACGTGGATTTCAGCCTTTTGCCCACCGATTCGGTGATCAGCGATATCGGGGGCAATTTAAATGATTCGCTGCGGGACGTGCTGAAAAACCTCTATGGCAATTATTCCTTCGGTCTGCAGTTGTCCGTCCCGCTTTTCAACACGTCGGCGCGGGCCGACCTGGTCCAGGCCCGCTTGAATCTGGAGCAATCCCTGCTGCTTCTGAAGAAAACCGAGAGCACCATCTATTCCGAGGTCAAGCAGATCATCATGGACCTGGAAACCACGGCCAAGATCGTCGAAGCCAACCGCATTTCCCGTGAATTGGCCGAGCAAAAACTGGTTGCCGAACAAAAAAAGCTGGCGGTCGGCCTTTCGACCAATTACCTGGTTTTGCAATACCAGCGTGATTTTTCCAACGCCCAGATCGCCGAACTGAAATCGCTGATCGATTACAATCTGGCCCTTTCCCGGGTCAACAAAGTGCTTGGCACAACCCTGGAAAAGCACCAGATCGTATTCACTGAAATGTTGCTGAAAAAATAAGTAAGTCGGGCTGTTTTTTGCATAGTTGTTTACAATTCTATTCTTTTCTGTTAAAATATACTCTCATTTCGCATAAATAATAGGAGGAAATTGTGAGTATTACCAAGGAAACCAAGGAGAAACTGATCGGCCGTTTTCAGATAAACGACAAGGACACGGGTTCGTCCGAAGTTCAGGTATCGATTTTAACTGAAAGGATCAGAAATTTGACCGAACATTTTAAAACCCACAAAAAGGACAATCATTCCCGCAAAGGTTTGTTGACGATGGTTTCAACCAGAAAAAAACTTTTAAACTACCTGCGCAAGACCGATTATGACAAATATTTGAAAATCATCCAGGAACTGGAATTGAGAAAGTAAATTTATTCAGGAGACATATATGCAAAAAACAATTCAGATCGAAATAGACGGTTCTACCTTAAAAATCGATATCCATCGCTGGGCCCGGCAGTCGAACGGTTCGGCCCTGCTCACTTATAAGGACAACATGGTCCTGGTCACCGCCAACATGCGCGAAGAGGCAAAAGCCGCCCAGGATTTCCTGCCGCTCATGGTGGATTTCAGGGAAAATACCTACTCCGCCGGCAAAATTCCCGGCGGCTTTTTCAAACGGGAAGGCAAGCCATCGGAAAAGGAAGTGCTGCTTTCACGGCTCATAGACCGCCCCATCCGTCCGCTTTTTGCCGACAACTATAATCACGACACCCAGGTCATTGCCATGCTGTTGTCCGCTGATTTCAGCATCGACTATGATTCAATGGGAATTATCGGCGCGTCTGCAGCCCTGATCTCTTCCACCATTCCCTTCAGCACGCCCCTGGGTGCGGTGAAGATCGGCTGGAAGAACAATGAGTATTTCATCAATCCCGGCCAGGACGTTCTGAAGGAATTGGAAATGGTGCTGCAGGTGGCCGGAACCGAGCAGGAAGTGGTTATGTTGGAAGCCGCCGGCAATGAATTTTCTGATGAGATATTCATGGAAGGTTTGCGCCGGGCCAAGGAAGTGATCGCCAAGATCTGCCAGGCGCAAAAAGAACTGCTGAATCCCGATAAAATGGTCGTGGCCTCCAAACCGGAAGCCGCGGCTCTGGTGGACGATCTCCGCGACAAGTTCAGCGCCCAGATCCGCGATGCCATTTTTACCCAGGACCGAGTGCTGCGCCGCTTGAAGATCAAGGCCATTCAGGAAGAGATCATGCAAGGCAAGGAAGAAGAGGAAATCGTCAGGATCAAGGGAGCTTTTGAAAAAGTTGAGGCCCAGATCTTCCGCCAGACCCTGCTTCAGGGAAAAAAGCGAACCGACAACCGTGCCTTTGATGAGATTCGGGCCATTTCCATTGAATTGGGCATCCTGCCCCGGGTCCACGGCTCGGCGGTTTTCACCCGCGGCGAAACCCAGTCGCTGTCGACCGTGACCCTGGGTTCCGAAGACGACGCCCAGAGGCTGGATAATCTGAACGGCGATGAAACCAAGAAAAAATTCCTTTTGCACTACAATTTCCCGCCTTTTTCGGTCGGTGAAGTCAGCTTTCTCAGGGGTGCCGGCCGCCGCGAGATCGGGCATGGCAATCTGGCTGAAAAATCCCTGAGCAAAGTGATCCCGGACAGTGAGAATTTTCCCTATACCATCCGCGTGGTTTCCGACATTCTGGAATCCAACGGCTCCTCCTCCATGGCTACGGTGTGCGGTGCAACCCTGGCCCTGATGAACGCCGGAGTGCCCATCAAGGCGCCGGTGGCCGGCATTGCCATGGGCCTGGTCAAGGAAGGAGATCAATTCGCGGTTCTGACCGATATCGCCGGTTATGAAGATCATTTCGGCGACATGGATTTCAAAGTGGCCGGTACCGAGAAGGGCATCACAGCCATTCAACTGGATATCAAGATCAAGGGGTTGACCGATGAGATCATCCGCCGTGCCATTGAGGATGCCCGCAAAGCATATTTGTTCATTCTGGCCAAAATGAAGTCGGTAATCGCCGTTCCTTCCGAAAAACTTTCCGAATACGCTCCGGTCATTCTGACCATGATGATCCCTGTTGACAAAATCAGAGATTTGATCGGCCCGGGCGGGAAAAACATCAAAGAACTTGTGGCCACTTATAGTGTCAAAATCAATGCCGAAGATGACGGCAAGGTTTCCATTGCCGCGGCCAACCGCGAATTGGGGGAAAAAGTGATCGCCCGTATCGAAGCCATGACCGGATCGCCGGAAGTCAACAAGATCTATAATGGTAAGATCAATCGCATTGAAGATTACGGGCTGTTTGTGGAGATCATGCCAGGCGTGACCGGACTGCTGCATGTGTCGGAAATTTCCAACCAGCGCATCCGCGATGTCCGCCAGGAATACAAACTGGGGCAGATGATCGAGGTAAAAGTTTTGGCCCTGGATCGTGACAACAAGATGAAACTGAGCCATAAAGTTCTGGAAAATCAGCCGCGCGACGGCGAGAACTGAAAACCGATCCGTTACGTGCCCGGCTGGGAGGCGTGATCATGCAGGATCGCCATATAGGCAAAGACCGCGGCTGTTCACCGGTTTTTCTCAAGAGTTACGGCTGCCAGCGCGGCTTCACCTTGATCGAGGTCATTACCGTGAGCGTGATCATCGCCATTCTGGCCGTGGCCACCATTCCCCTGGCCCACAACGCATTTCAACGTGAAAAAGAGATCGATCTGCGTCGGGCTTTGCGCACCCTGCGCACGGCAATCGATGACTACAAGAAATTTGTCGAGGAAAACAAGATCGAAGTGGACGAGGATACCTACGGTTATCCGGAAAAACTGGAACTGCTGATCACGGGTATTGAATACAAGAACAAGAAAAACAAGACCCGTCTGGCCAAATTTCTGCGCCGCATTCCTTTGGACCCGATCAACCGCTCTTACAATTGGGGGCTGAGTTCCTATCAGGACAAACTCGGATCCCGCCGCTGGGGCGGGCAGAATGTCTGGGACGTCTACTGTGACTCAAATAAAAAGGCCCTGGACGGCAGCTACTACCGCGATTGGTGAAGCTCCGTTTCCTGACCGACCTCCATTCTAAATCGGCCAATGCCCGGTCAGAAGTTCAGGTTCAAGCCCAGGGAAAAATCCAAACCTTTGGCCGGGGGAATGTCAGGATCGGCATTGGCGAAATAAACGCGATCGAACAGGTTGGCGATTTTTAAGAACACGAACAGGCGGTTGGAAAAATAGCAACCGGCTTTGATAGCGGTAACGCTGTAGGCGGGAATGGCGGTTTCCGCCGGGCCCGGGTGTTTCACAGCCGCTGAGGCCAGCCAGTTCACTTCACTCCAAAACCTGCCCAGCCATAATTTCGCCCCCAAAAATAATTTTGGGCTGGGAATGTCGTTGACTGGTTTTTCGCTGATTGTGCTTCTGCCTATATAGTAGAAGGCGTTGCCGAACAGCTCCAGTTTTTTCAGAGGATAGAATTGAAATTCCAATTCCAGGCCGCGGATGCGACCTTGTTCGATGTTCTCGTAAGTGTAGGAAGTGTCGCTCAGCTGAAATTTCTCGATCATGTCGCGTACAGAATATTGGAAGAAATAGGTGCCGAGGAAAATGTTTTTACAGTGGATCTTCAAGCCGGCGTCGAGGTTCAGGCTTTTTTCAGGCTTCAGGTCGGGATTGCCGATGATGGAACTGCGGCCGGTGATGCCGGTGTAGAATGCCTCGCTCAATGATGGCAGGCGGTAGGCAGTACCGGCGTTGAAAAATAGGGTCAAAGTATCCTTGATTTTTCTGGTAATGCCCAGAAAAAAAGCCGGCGCCCACGAAGATTTTTTCAAAAAAACACCGTCAGAAACGGCATTTCTCAAAAATGCTCCCAGGCGGGCGCCTGCGAGCAGATCAAAAGCGGCCAGCCCTGAGTAATCAAGCATAGCGTATATTCCCAGGTCGTTGCGTTTGCCGTTTTTTACGGGAAAGGAACTGCTGCTTAAAAAACCGTTCCTCCATGTTTCGTTTTCCATATCGACATTGGTCCGTCCGTAATAATCGACACCGAATTGATATGAAAAATTGCTGTTCAGGCTTTTCTTCAAGGTTGTGCGCACGCCGAAATCCAGGGCGTTATTTTTTGAAATATCGACTTGTTGGCTTGCTTGCTTGATTTTGTCGAGTTCATAATCGTTGGGATTGAGAAAAAGGAAAAAATTAAGGGAGCTGTTCGCATGCGGGTTATTTTCGCTGTAAGTGATGTTCAGCAGGTTGATGTTTTCCCGAGGATAAAACGCTGAAATGGCCGGATCGTTTGCTCTTTCGGGCTTGCCGATATCCCGGCCAGCAGATTTCAAAAAGCTGAGACTGAAGCTGCGATTTTCGGTTTCGTAGCCGGCAAAGAGATTCCCCGTGTAATAGCGGTACCCTGAGTTAAACACCTTTTCGCCAGCAACTGAATAATCGCCGGCTTGAGAAATTTGCATTGCGCTGAACACTGAATAGGATCCGAATTTTTGGTTTAGCGAAAAGCCGCCATTCAATTTTTGGTCGGCCGAATGGCCGCTGATGTTCAGGGCGGCAAATCCGGGCTCGGCATTTTGGGCATCACGGGGTATGATCTGAATCACGCCGCCGATGGCATCGGAACCATAGAGGACCGAAGCCGCCGAACGCACGACCTCAATTTGTTGGACCAGTTCGGGCGGGTAAAATTGCGCCGCCGCGCCGGCGCTGCGGTCGCTGGTGATACGTGCCCCGGCGGCGCATCCTGCTGCTGGCCGCCGGGCCAGGCCGCGGATGCTGGGAGTGACCGCAATGCCACCCTTGCCGATAAAATGCACCCCCGGTGAGTTTTGCAAAGCCTGGACGATGCTCTCGGACTGGCTTTCCCTGATCCCGATCTTGGAAACAACATTCTGGGCGAAGGGTGCGGCAATGGTCTTTTGCGATTCATTCAGGGCGGTAACGGTGACATCCTCCCTAAGAAGATTCAAGGGGATGAGATACACTTTCAGATCAGGCGTTATTTCCTTTAAAACAACGGTTCTTTTCTCAAGGTAGTGTAGCGGGCTTTCAAAATAAAGTTCAAAAGCAGTTTCGCTGTCATCGATTGTAAAAACGAACTCACCTTTTTCGTCTGAAAGCAGAGATTGTCCATTGGAACTGATCCGGACATGGACCCCGGAAAGCGGCCGGTTGTAAATATCCTTGACCGTGCCATGGATTTCCATTCCTGCCATGGGCAGAGAAAAAAGCGTTACTAAAAAAACGAGCCAAGACAGTTCTTTTGCTTTGGGCATGGATTCCTTTTTTATTTTTACGTATGCGGACAATTTTTGTTTTTCGTTAAGGTTATTGTAGATGAATTTTGAATTTGCTATCATGTGCTTCGGGAGGAAACTTGTATATTCTGGGTATCGAGTCGTCCTGCGATGAAACAGCAGTGGCCGTGGTCGAAAGGGGCGACAAAAATTCCGTGCGGGCCGAGCAGATCAAATCCCAGGTCGACCTGCATGCCCCTTATGGCGGGATCGTCCCTGAAATCGCCGCCAGGACGCACTGTGAAACGATCGACCTGCTGACCCGCCGGGCGTTGCAGCAGGCCGGCGTCGGCATCGAGGATATCGATATTTTGGCGCTGACCCAGGGGCCGGGACTGGTCGGCTCCCTGCTCATCGGCCTGGCGTTCGCCAAGGGGCTGGCCATGGTCCACAACCTGCCCCTGGTCGCCGTGGATCATATTGCGGCTCATATTGAATCTCCCTTCATCAGCCACCCGGAGATCGCCTACCCGCTCCTGGCCCTGGTGGTTTCCGGAGGGCATACATCGCTTTTTTACCATGAGGGAAAATTCAATGGCCGGGTGATTGCCAAAACCCGTGACGATGCCGCCGGTGAGATCATGGATAAAGTGGCCAAGCATTTCAGCCTGGGTTATCCGGGCGGACCGCTTCTCGATAAACTGTATATAAAAGGCGATCCCAAAAAGTTCACTTTTAAAATACCGCGCATGAGCGACGGCGGTGCTGATTTTTCTTTTTCCGGATACAAGTCGGCGCTGCTGCGCCAGGCCCAGAAATTGAATGTCCAGCCCCGCAGTCAGGATTTTTACGACCTGCTGGCCTCTTTTTTAAGCGCTTTGGTCGAATATTTACTTGGCAAAACCCTGGTCGCGGCCAAAGACCTGCCCGTCCGCTCGTTGATCGTTTCCGGAGGAGTCAGCCGCAATTCTCTCCTGCGCCGGCGCTTCAGCGAGGAATGCGCCCGGCTGGGCATCCCGCTTTATCTGGCCGAACCGAGTTATTGCACTGATAATGCCGCCATGATCGCCTGGCTTGGTTATGAAAAATATCAGGCCTATCCCGACCTGAACTATTTTGATCTCTATCTCAATTCCTATTCCCGGGCTCATTTCCGGGAAAGCGGCAGGCACCG
>SPCN01000040.1 GCA_004525465.1 Chrysiogenales bacterium
AATATCCAGCGCCGCAGCCGATTACATCCTGACCAATTCCCATTGCCGCCGCGTGCTGATGAAAATGAACCTGAGAGAGATGTACCATTTTGTCAGGCTGCGCGACGACGCCCACGCCCAGTGGGACATTCGCAACCTGGCCCACCGTCTCTCCGAAAAAATCAAAACGCTTATGCCGCTGACCGCCATGATGCTCTGCGGTAAAAGCGGCTTTGCGGAAGAATACAAAAAAATATTCAACACCCCGCCGCCCGACTGAGCAGCGGCTGCGGGCCGGGGATCACGTCAGAAAAATTCAGGACAAATAAAAATCAACGGCAAAAAGGATGGCCACCAGGGCCAGCAGGGGGTGGACCTCCTTGCGTTTCCCGGACAGCCATTTCAGCAGGACATAGGCAATAAAACCGCAGCCGATGCCTTTGGAGATGCTGAAAGTGAAGGGGATCATGACCATGATCAAAAAAACCGGCAAGGCGGTGCTGACGTCATCCCAGCGCACGGAACGAACGCCGGAAATGAGCAGAAAACCGACCAGGATCAAGGCCGGGGCCGTAGCATAGACCGGCACGACCGCCACCAGGGGGGTGAAAAAAACCGCGAGCAAGAAAAGGACACCGACCACCACCGAGGTCAGGCCGGTGCGCCCGCCTTCGCTGACCCCGGCGGCGCTTTCCACATAGGTGGTAACCGAGCTGCAGCCGAACAAACCGCCGCAGAGGGCGCCCAGCGAGTCGACGAACAAGACATTTTTCAGCCGCGGCATCCTGCCGGCCCGGTCCAAGAATCCGGCCTGTTCGCCAACCGCCACCACGGTTCCCATGGTGTCAAAAAAATCGGTGATCAAAAAGGCAAACAATGTGGCCAGCAAGCCGAAACGGATGGCGCCGACGATGTCCAAAGCGAAAAAAGTCTTGAAATACTCGGGCTTAATTCCTGCCATCAGGGATGCCGGCATATGGATCAGACCGGCTGCCGCGGCCGCCGCCGTGCAGGCAAAGATGCCGATCAGCAAAGAGCCCTTGACCTTTCTAACCATCAATATCGCCGTCAGCACCAAGCCGAATACGGCGATCAGGCTTTCGCTTCCAAATTTGCCGAAAGCGATCAAGGTCGCCGGATCGGCCACGACCAGCCGGGCGTTCTGCAGCCCGATCAGGGCGATCAACAGGCCGATGCCCACCCCGATGCCGCGCTTCAGGTCAAGCGGGATGGCAGCCATGATCTTTTCGCGGACACGGGTCAGGACCAGGATGGAAATGACAGCCCCCTCCAGAAAAACGATGCCCATGGCCGTCTGCCAGGGCACCTTCATGCCGATGACCACACTGTAAGCCAGAAAAGCGTTCAACCCCATGCCCGAGGCCAGGGCCAGGGGGTAGTTGCTGACCAGCCCCATGAGAATGCTCAAGACCCCGGCGCCGATACAGGTGGCCACCGCCAGGGCGGGCAGCAATTCGTCGCCCATGGCCGCCGCCAGAATTTTCGGGTTCACGAAAATGATATAGGCCATGGCCATAAAGGTGACCAGGCCGGCTACAATTTCCCGGCCCACGGTTGTTTGGTTGGCTTTCAGCTTAAAAATATCCATCTGCTTTTACTCACCTTGAAAATCGTTTAATCCCTAATGTAAACCTGATACTGATAGGACAGTTTCAGCTCCTCTCCTGATTTCAATTCAATTTCCCAGGTCAGGTTGTGTTTCGGATTTACCTGCTTGAGACCCTTGGCGGTCCGGACGTCTTTACCGGGCGGCAGCATTTCAAGAACCTGGCCGGACAGCTCTTTGCTGATTTCTACTTTCACCGGTTTATCAATCCGGCTGCGCAGTTTCAGTTCACCCCGCACCTTGACCAGGTCGTACGAATAGCCATGGAATGTAGAAGCGTTGCGGCGGCGCTCGACTTCTACTTCCGCTTGCTCGGCCAAAACATTCAGGGCCCGGTTTATGCGGATCGTCGTTTCCGCTCCGGGTGCGGTGTAGTAACATATATCCTGCCCAGTAAAGGCGCCATTCGTCATGAATTCCGCTGCCGCGGTCGTGAGCGGCATCTTCAAATTGTTAACCAGACGGCAGGAGTGCCATACCTCCTCGGCATTCTTCCCGTCCGTTCTTGCGGCATTGGGGCGATAACGATCTTCTGGGTCGAGAAAATCACCAATCTTCCAAGTATAGATATGTTTGTATGCCATGTCTGCCGTAAACAGCGGCAGCCATGCGGTTTCTCCTCTCTTCAACGCGAAATTCTCGACCGGATAGAGGAAGAGGTCTTCGGAAACCTTGCCCGCGGCTTCTGTCGAATACCCTGGGACAGGAAGGGTTTCCATGGCGTCAAAAACCGGCGCGTTCACCATAATGGCCTGCTGGGTCAGCATACCCTGACCGCTGCGGGTGCGGTCCGTCCGTCCGCCAGCCAGAGAATTCAGGAAATCTGCCAGGCTCTGGGCCATGGCCAGCGGACTAAGAACATCGCCAAATTTGATGTTCGGAAAGCCCGTGACCAGATGAAGGGTAACATTATTGAAATCAGCCAGCTCATTGACGACCAGTGCATGGGCACTGAACCTGGCGGTTTTTGCGTCCGAAAGATCGATCAGATAACCTGGGGCCCAGGTTACACCCCGCGCCAGGTAGCTGACGGAGATTTTTTTGCCGCTGGCTGTAGAATCGAGCTCCAGGCGTATACTGGGACGTTTCTGTTTTATGGACACAGATGTCAGGATATCGCCGCCGCCAAAATCAGCACGAGAGACGGAACCCGCATTCAGGGCAATGGTCCCTTTATCCGTTTTAATCAGCAGCACATTGCCGGCAGGAACAGCGGACGAGTAGCGGTCATTCAGATTCTGTCTCCGGCGACTATCCATGAAATAGGGATTGGGCGGTTCCGGCACTCCTGTATCCGTCAATTGCGGGAGGACGACGCCTTCCAGAATATCTTTATCACCCGATCCGGTGCGCAGTGTAACCCGGCGTCCGGCATTGATCTGTAAAATTTGTCCGAGGTTCTGCAAAGGAATCTTTACTTCCCAATCCTCCATGGAAGTGATCAGGCTGCGCACTTTCACGTCCTTGGCATAACCGACCCAGAAAGAGCCGAATGAAGGTATCGGCAGTTGCCCAAAACGCACCGTTTTCTCGTTTTCAGGCAGCATGGCCATGGAAGTGAAAAATCCGAGACCATTTTTAAAGAGCGCGACTGTTTCGATTTTCAAACTGACATCCTGTGGCCGGATCTTTTCCGCATGGACATCGCCGGCTGAAAAAATCAAAAATAAAACAATTCCGAAATTCAAATATTTCATCCTGCCCATATGTTTCATTATGCCTCCTCAAGAAAACCGGACGCCTGCCCTCCCGGAGTGGATGTCCGGGTCCGGATGCATGCCATCCTTTCTGCTAATTTGCTATCTCAAAATTATCAATAATCCTTAATAAATTCAACATAATATTCAAATTCTTCCTAAAAAAGACCGGAGCATGTGGAAAATATCCAGCCGCTGATATCGGCAAATGGGAGCAGCGTAATCCTCACGGAAATGGTGTTAGGGAATCGATTGTGCACCTGGCAGACAACGAATTTTGGTTGACTGAGGCCGGTATTTATGCTATTTTTTTGAGATCATGACAGACATATTCCGCATTGTGATCCAGTTTGCTGTCGTTCTCTTTGCCATATCGATCCATGAGTCGGCCCACGCCTGGGTCGCCGACCGCTGCGGCGACCCCACGGCCAAGCTGATGGGCCGGGTCACCCTGAATCCCATCGCCCACATCGATCTCATCGGCACCATTATTTTCCCGATCCTGCTGGCGATCATGGGAGCCCCTGTCTTCGTGTGGGCCAAGCCGGTCATGGTCAATCCCCGAAACGTCCACAACCGCCGCCGCGACGGGATGCTCGTTTCCGCCGCCGGCCCGATTTCCAACATTTTGGTCGCCCTAGGAGTGATCATATTGCTTGGACTTTTTAGCAATCCCATCATGCAGTCAACCAGCACCAGCATCGCCTTGTTAATAAAAATTGCCACTTATTTGCTGATGATCAACATTTTCCTGGCCGTATTCAACCTGATCCCGATCCCGCCCCTGGACGGCAGCGGTATCTTGGAGGGATTGCTTAAGGGCGAGGCCCTGGTCATGTTTGAAAAGATCAAACCCTATGGCTTTTTTATTCTTTTGTTAATTATCTACACCCATGCTCTTGATTCCATAGCCAATTTTATTTTTACCATTCTTTTTAAAACCTTTCCTTTTTTGATTTTCATCATGATGAAGGCGGGAGTGGTCGGATGAATCCCCGCATCATCATGAGCGGCATCCGGCCGACCGGCACCGGGGCCGCCCACCTGGGTCATTGGGAAGGCGCCCTTAAAAACTGGCTGAAGCTTCAGGATATGGGCGAATGCTACTATTCGATCGTCGACTGGCACGCCTTGACCACCGAATACCAGGATGTAAAAAATATCCAAAGCAGTGTCCGCCAGATACTGCTTGACCTGCTGGCAGTGGGCATTGATCCGGAAAAAAGCGTCATCTACCTGCAGTCCGCGGTCAAGGAGATCTCCGAGCTTTTCCTGCTGCTGGGCATGATGACCCCCCTGGGCTGGCTGGAGCGGGTTCCTACCTTCAAGGAGCAACAAGCCCAACTGGGCGACCGTGACATCAATACCTTTGGCTTCCTAGGCTACCCGCTGCTGCAGACCGTGGACATCATCATCATGAAAGCCGATACCGTGCCGGTGGGCGAAGACCAGGTCTACCATCTGGAATTGGCCAGGGAGATCGTGCGCCGCTTCAACAACCTCTACGGCGACTGTTTCCCCGAGCCCCAGCCTTTCCTGACCTCCATTCCCAAACTTCCCGGCGTGGACGGCCGCAAAATGAGCAAGAGCTACGGCAACGCCATCTATCTAAACGATTCTACAGCCGTGCTCGAAGAAAAAATCAGACCCATGGTCACCGATGTGCGCCGCAAGCGCCGATCCGATCCCGGCCTGCCCGAGGATTGCCCGGTGTTCACTTTGCACCAGGCTTATTCCAATAGCGAAGAGATCGCCATGGTTTCTGCCGAATGTCGCACGGCCGGAATCGGCTGCCTGGATTGCAAAAAAATTCTGATCCGCAATATCAACACCTTCCTGGAACCCTTCCGTCAACGGCGCAGCAGCTATGAAAAAATTGCCGTGGCCGACATTCTCGAACCAGGCAACCGCCGTGCCGTCGAGCAGGCCAGGCGCACCGTATCCCAGGTGCGTGAGCTGATGAACGTGTAATGGAAATTGAAATCCCAGGCTACCAGGTACAGACCGATTTTTTCGAAGGTCCGCTGGACCTGTTGCTGCATTTGATCCGCAAAAATAAAATGAAGATCGTGGAGATCCGCCTGTCGCAGATTACGGCCGAGTACCTGGCCTACCTGGAAAACAAGAAGGGGATCAATCCCTCGCGTGAAAGCGATTTTCTGACCACCGCCGCCACCTTGATCTACATAAAATCCCGTTCATTACTGCCCAAACCCGAAGACCCGGGCGAAGAATCACCGGAAAAAAAATTGATCCACACCCTGATCGAATACGAAAAAATCCAGAAAATTTCCAAAATGCTTCAGGATATGGAATACACGGAGCTCTTGCTTTGGCGGCGGCTTGAAATCGACGAAAATTTCACCAACCGCGAATACGCTTTAAAAGAAGTGTCGGCCTTTCAACTGGCGGAAATATTTTTTGATATCATTAAAAAGAAGGAAAATGAACAGTTTTTATACATTTCCTCAAAAAATTATTCCATTGCCGAAAAGCAGGAGGAAATTTTATCCCTTTTGAAGAAAAATGTCTTTATCGATTTCAGCGAGTACATGTCCAAACTTGATTCCATCGAGGAAATACTGGTCAGTTTTTTCACCCTTTTGGAATTGATCAAGCGCCACCTGCTCATTGCCGTTCAGGAACAGCTGTTCGGGACCATTTCCATATACCCTAACCAAGTCGGCAGACTGGAAAATTGAAAAGCATGAACCCAGAGCCAATCACCCGCCAGATCGCTATGATCGAAGCCATTCTTTTTGTTTCCAAGGAACCGGTAGAACCGGGGCGGATCATGGAATTTTTGGAGATCAAGGATATCGGAGAATTTGAAAAGCTCCTGGCAATTATGGAAAAAGAGCATCTGCAGGACCGCCCGGAGCGGGGGCTGCTGCTGAAAAGAAGCGGCGGCGGTTTGCAATTGGTGACCAAACCAGAGCTGCACGATGAACTGAAAGCATTTTTCACCATCAAGCAATCCACGAAATTGAGCCTGGCTTCGCTTGAGACCCTGTCGATCATCGCCTACCGCCAGCCTGCCACGCTGGCTGAAATTTCCGACATGCGCGGCGTCAATTCCACGGGGCCGGTAAAAAGCCTGCTGCAGAAAAAATTGATCAAGATCACGGGCAGGAAAAAAGTGCCGGGACTCCCCCTGTTGTACGCTACCACCCAGGAGTTTTTGGTCTACTTCGGCTTGAACGACATGACGGAATTGCCGTCGCTGGAAGAACTGACCGAACTTTTCGAAGAAAAAGAACAGCCTTCATTATTTAAATAGGAGGATTTCATGGAATCTTTGGTCAACCCCCATGTGCTGCAGATCACTCCTTACAAACCGGGCAAACCGGTTGAAGACCTTCAGAGAGAATTCAAACTGAAAAAAATCGTCAAACTTGCATCCAACGAGAACATGCTGCCGATTCCGGAGCGGGTCAGAAATGCAATAGACGAGGAATTGTCCCAGATCCACTTATATCCCGATTCCGACAGCCATTACCTGCGGCAGCGCCTTGCCGAGTACAACGGCCTGCAGCCGGACAATGTCATTGTTGGCGCCGGCTCGGTGGAGATCATCCACATGCTGGTCCGTACTTTTCTCAAAAGCGGCGAAAAAGTCCTGAGTTCTGAAAAGACATTCCCTTTATACAAAATCGTCACAACGGAAATTGCCGGAGAGTCGGCCTATGTCGAGGCCCCGATGAACCGGGACATGTGTTTCGACCTGCAAGCCATCGCCGCCAAGATCGATCCGCAAACCAAGATCATTTTTATCACCAATCCCAACAATCCGACCGGAACCTTCGTCCACGCCCAACCTATCCGTGATTTCATTGAACGGGTTCCCAGCGATACAATTGTCGTCCTGGACAATGCTTACCAGGAGTACATAGACAATCCAGACGATTATGTGACCGGCCTGGATGAGATCCGCCAGAAAAAAAATGTGGTGGTTTTAAGGACTTTTTCCAAGGTTTACGGCTTGGCCGGATTGCGGGTGGGCTACGCCCTGGCCAAGGCGGAGATCATCGCCATCCTCAATCGCGTTAAAGCGCCATTCAACGTCACCCGCCTCAGCCAACGTGCCGCCCTGGCCTCCCTGGAAAGTGAAGATTATAAAAACGAGTCGATTGGAATGAACCGGGCCAACAAGGCCAAGTTGTTAAGCCAGCTGCAAGGTTTGGGGCTGCGCGTGATTCCTTCACAAACCAATTTTCTCCTTTTTTTCCCAAAAATTGACGTGGCCGAATTGAATCTCCGCCTGCTCAAGGAAGGGGTGATCATCCGGCCAACCGGAAGTTTCGGTATTCCGGAAGGCATGCGGGTTACGGTGGGTTTGCAAGAGGAAAACGATTTTTTTATAGCCAAGCTGCAAAAAGTTCTGGCAGAAATAAAAAAGCAGGCAACCTGAAAATACCCTTAAAAACAGCCTGAATCGATTTAGGAAACATGGCAAATTCCTTTTGTGGAGCGCCTTGTCTGGAAGATAAAAATTAATTAGGCTCGATTGATTTTTACTGACAATTATGATAAATATTATTTTAAGTGAATTCTAATATAAAAATGGAGGGGGCTTTGAAAAAAACAAAATTTAATGAAGCGCATTATGTGTTGAAAGGAAAAATGATCGAATTTTGCGGCTGGGATCTGCCCGTGCAATATTCGGGGGTTAGTGCCGAACATGTCGCGGTTCGGACCAGTGGCGGTATTTTCGATGTCAGCCACATGGGTGAGATCTTTTTCAGAGGCCCCCAAGCCCTGGATGCAGTACAGTATTTAACTTCAAATGATGCTGCAAAATTAATTCCGGGGAAAGTTCAATATTCGGGCCTGATGACCGAAAAAGGCTGCTTTGTTGATGACCTGCTGGTACATAAAATCAGTGATACTGAATACTTTATAGTTGTCAATGCTGCCAATCTGGAAAAAGATTATGCATGGATGAAGAGCAAGACAACCCAATTTGATGTTGAAGTAATAAATGAAAGTGCCGATTATGCCCAAGTTGCCATTCAGGGACCAAAAGCAGGTAAATTACTGGCTGAGCTTACCAATACCGATCTTGCGGCCATGAGTTATTATACTTTCACCAAGGGTGAAGTTATGGGTATGGATGCCATAATCGCCAGGACCGGATATACCGGCGAATACGGCTTTGAAGTTTATATTAAAGATGATGCCCAGAAAGCGAGCAAACTATTTTTGGAATTATGTCAAAAAGGAGAAAAATACGGTGTCGTTCCCGTTGGTCTGGGCGCGCGCGACTCTCTCAGACTCGAATGCTGCATGGCCCTGTATGGCAATGACATTGATGATTCCCATACGATTCTGGAAGCCAATCTGGCCTGGATCCTGAAATTGCAAAAAGGTGATTTCATAGGAAAAGACGTGCTGTTGAAACAGAAAGAAGCGGGCATTCAACGAAAACTGGTAGGCTTTGAAATGATCGGCCGTGGCATTGCCCGGCATGGCTACCCTGTTTATGTGGACGGCCAACAATTTGAAACTATTGGCAGCGGCACAATGACTCCCTTTCTTAAAAAAGCTGTGGGCATGACTTACCTGCCCATCGGAAAAACCGAACCGGGAAGTGAATTCCAGGTTAAAATTCGTGAAGAGTTGGTCACCGCCAAAGTTGTAGCAACGCCTTTTTATAAATTTGACCAAAAATCAATTTAAATAATTTAAAGGAGATAAAAATGAGCACAAAAGATTTGAAATTTACGGAAAAACATGAATGGGCAAGTGTGAACGGCAATATCGCCACTTTCGGTATTACGGATTATGCGCAGCACCAATTTGGAGACATTGTTTTCATTGAACTTCCTACTATGGGAAAAAGCTTCAGCAAAGGTGCTGCCTGTGCCAATATCGAATCGGTGAAAGCTGTTGCAGACATGTATGCCCCGGTTTCAGGTGAAGTGACTGAAGTAAATAGTTCCCTTGAAAATGCTCCTGAACAAATCAATAAAGAACCTTATGGAGCAGGCTGGGTATGCAAGGTAAAAATGGCCGATGCCGCAGAGCTCGATTCGTTAATGGACGAGAGCGCCTATGAAAATTATGTAAAGAGTGTCGAGGAGAAATAGATGAGATACCTGCCCCTCACTGAGACTGAAAGGGAGGAAATGAGGAAAACGATTGGCATAAAGGAAACTAAAGAATTATTTTCCGATATTCCCAAGGATAAATCCTATTTTTCTTTGGCTGACTTACCGTCTGCCCTTTCCGAATCAGAACTGCTTGATAAATTCAATGAAATCGGTCGTAAAAATATTTTCCCCGGTTTTTTAAGTTTTTTAGGCGCTGGGGCGTATCAGCATTTCATTCCGGAATTAGTTAATTTCCTAAGCAATAAAAGCGAGTTTTTAACTCCTTACACACCGTATCAACCCGAAGTCAGTCAAGGCAGTCTGCAAGGAATGTTTGAATATCAGACCATGATGGCCCAGTTGACCGGCATGGATATTGCCAACAGTTCACTTTATGACGGCGGTACAGCGGCAGCTGAGGCCATTGTTTTGGCTTTGAAAAAGTCAAAAAAACAGCATATTCTGATTGCCGGCAACATTCATCCCGAATACATTGAAATCATGCAGACTTATATCAAGTATTTGGACTATAAAATGGATCTGGTACCCTTTGATCCGCAATCCGGAAAACTGAAACTTGCTGAACTGGAAGGGAAAATAGACCAGGATACAGCTGGATTTATCTTTCAATCGCCAAATTTCTTCGGCGTAGTTGAAGAAGGGAAACAAATTTCCGCCATGCTGCACAGTAAAAATTCCTATTCCATACAGATTGTGACTGAAGCTTTATCATTGGCTTTTCTTGTCCCGCCCGGAGAAAATGACGTTGATCTTGTGGTAGGTGAAGCCCAAAGTTTCGGTTTGCCCTTGGGTTTTGGCGGTCCCTATCTGGGATTCATTGCCGCTAAAAGCGAATTTCTCCGGCAAATGCCCGGACGTTTTGTGGGTCAGACCTTGGATTCAAAAGGAAACCGGGGTTATGTGTTGACCCTTTCCACTCGCGAGCAACACATCAAAAGGGAACGGGCCACCTCCAATATTTGCACCAACCAAGCATGGTGCGCTTTTCGGGCCGGAATCTATCTGGCCACAATGGGCAAAAAAGGATTGCAATCAATTGCCAAAACAAACCATCTGAATACTGCTTATTTTGTCAAAGAAGTCTCCAAACTGAATAACGTAAAAGTAAAATATCAAAAAGATTATTACAACGAAGTGGTCCTGGAAGTACAAAATGGCAAAACCGATGATTTTTTGAAAAAACTGGAAGCAAAAAAGATTCTGGCCGGCATTCCCCTGCACTGGTTTTATCCTGATCAGAAAAACACAATTTTAGTTAACTTCACCGAAATTCACAGGAAAAAGGATATTGATCAACTGGTTCAGGCTATCGGAGAAATAAAATGAAAAAGCAATTACCTGAATTGATGTTTCTGAAAAGCCGGGACGGGAAAGAAGGTTGTTCACTTTCGGCTCCTGAGATTGCCGATGATTTATGCGTTTTGGCTGCGGATAAGCTAAGAAAGGATATCGCAGATTTTCCGCAGCTTTCGGAAGTGGAAATTGTCCGGCATTATACCAATCTGGCCCATCTGAATCACTCGGTAGATGCCGGATTTTATCCGCTTGGTTCCTGCACCATGAAATATAATCCGAAAATAAATGAAAAAATCGCCAATCAACCTGAATGGAATGCCCACCCCTATTCACCCATTCATCTAGTACAGGGAAATCTGGAAATAATGAAAAGCCTGGAAGAGTTGCTGATGAAAATCACGGCCATGGCTGCCTTCACATTGACGCCTGCCGCCGGAGCCCATGGCGAATTGACCGGGCTGCGGGTGATTCGCGATTATTTAACCGCTAAGGGGGACGCTCGCAAAATCGTATTGATTCCTGATTCTGCCCATGGAACCAACCCGGCTTCATCCGTACTCTGCGGTTATCAAACCAAGGAAATTCCTTCCAATGAAAACGGTATTCTTGAAGGCGAAACATTAAAAAAACATCTCGATAAAGATGTGGCCGCTTTAATGATAACCAACCCCAATACCTTGGGAATATTTGAAAAAAATATCGTGGAAATTTCCCGGATTTTACATGAGAATGGTTCACTTTTATATATGGATGGCGCCAATATGAATGCCTTCATGGGCATTGCCAAACCGGGTGATCTGGGAGCCGATGTGATCCATTTGAATTTGCACAAGACTTTTGCGACTCCTCATGGCGGTGGCGGCCCGGGCAGCGGGCCTGTCGGCGTGGCCAAAGACCTGGTGAAATTCCTGCCCGTTCCCATTATCACTCACGAAGGCAAAGAATATAAAGTGCGTTATCACAACGAATCCGGCAGCAACCGCGTAAAGAATTTTTATGGGAATTTCCTGGTAATAGTACGTGCTTTGGTATATTTGCTGGAATTGGGCAAAGAAAACATACGCCAGGTTGCCGAAGATGCGGTTTTAAATGCCAATTACATCCGCAAAAAGCTCGAGCCCTATCTGGACTTGCCCTACAAATCCAAATCGCTGCATGAAGTAATTTTTTCAGACAAGGGACTCACTGTAAAAACCCTTGATATTGCCAAACGCATATTGGATTACGGCATGCATCCTTTTACCATCTATTTTCCATTGATCGTTCATGGGGCAATGATGATTGAGCCGACCGAAACGGAAAGCAAGGAAACCTTGGATCAATTCATCGATATTATGATCAAGATTCTCGACGAAGCCAAAAAAGATCCGGCTTTCGTGCAAGGCGCTCCCTATTCCACCCCGGTTACCAGACTGGATGAAGTTATGGCTGCCAAGCAACTGATCTTACGCTGGAAACCTGCGGCGCCACAAACAAATTGAATTTGCCCGACAATTTTTATTAATAGCACAAAAAATTACAGTTG
>SPCN01000039.1 GCA_004525465.1 Chrysiogenales bacterium
ATCGACCATGATTTTTGAAGCGATTGTTGAGAATATAGCAGTCAAAACCAAAGTATTATCGCAAATAAACACGAACAACCTCAATTCCCCTTGGTTCTTTAGCAACACCTCGGCCATCCCCATTCACGAACTCGACGAGAATGCCGGTCTTGGTGGTCGTATACTCGGTTTCCATTTCTACAATCCACCTGCCGTGCAAAAACTGGTGGAATTGATCAGTGCCAAAACCACGCAGTCGGAGCTGCTTGACTTCGCCGGCAGCTATGCCAAAAACCTGCGCAAGACCATGGTCCCGGCCAACGATTTTGCCGGCTTCATCGGTAATGGCCACTTCATGCGCGATTTTCTCTATGCCAAAGGCGAAATCGAACGCCTGCAAGCGGAGGTAAGCTTCGCCGAAGCCGTATACATGATCAACAAGGTGAGCCAGGATTTTCTGCTGCGACCGATGGGCATCTTTCAGCTCTGCGATTATGTCGGGCTGGATGTGTGCCAGCTGATCCTGCGTGTCATGAACCCATATTTTAGCGGCGAAAACCTGCACAGTCCGCTGCTCGATGAGTTGATCGCCCAGGGCGTGCGCGGCGGCCAGTTCCCTGACGGTTCGCAAAAAGACGGTTTTTTCAAATATGAAAAAAACCGGCCCAGTGCCATTTATGATCCAAAACAAAAGGGCTATCTGTCATTGGCAGATCTGCAATCCCGCTGCGATGACAGCCTGGGGCCTCTGCCCAAGGTATTTCAACCCTGGAAGGCCGTCATCGCCCTTGCCGCTAAAGACACTTTCCTGCAGAGCTATTTCGGCGAATTGCAGGCGCTGAACACCCTCGGGGCGCAACTGGCAAAAGCCTATGGCTTGCGCTCCAGAGAGATAGGATTGCAATTGCTGAGCCAGGGGGTTGCTGAAAAGGAGAACGATGTCAACGCCGTGCTAACAACCGGTTTTTATCATGCCTATGGTCCAATCAACAACTATTTCTCTGAGGTGAGCAAATGAAGAAAATGCGCCGAAAAGTATTCATGACCGCGGGATACAATACCATTTCAATGGGTACGGGGCGAAAGGAATTCCATCCCAAGAAAGCCCGCCCCGGACTCGAAGAATATATCAAGGAAGCGGGACAGGGAACTTTAAAGATGATCGGCGGTGCTCAGGCTGTCGATGAAGGTGTGATCGGCAATTTTATGGCTGCGCGCTTCAATCATCAAGGTAATTTGACGGCCATGATTCCCGTTATCGACGAGGGATTGCGCTGGAAATCCTGCACCCGTGTCGAAGGGGCCTGCGCATCAGGCGGGCTGGCACTGTTGAATGGCATCAAATCGGTTCTGGCAGAGACCGCCGAGGTGGCATTGACCATCGGCGTCGAGGTGCAAAACACGGTTAAAGCGGTATATGGCGCCGACATCCTGGCCGGTGCCGGCTGGTACCGGGGCGAACGAAAAACCGGGCATGCTTTTTTTTTCCCGGCCAAATTCAGTGACCGCGCCGGAGTCTATTTCGAGAAATTCGGCCGCGAGCGCACGCGCCGTGCCTTGGCCCGCTGGTACCGCAATGCCATTGAAAATGCCCGCCTCTGCCCCAGCGCCCAGGAGTATCACAACAAAAGCCTCGATCTGGAAGCCCTGGCCATGAGCGAGCCCAATCCACGGTCATTTGTTGAGCATCTCAATTTCTATGATTGCTCGAAAGTCTCAGATGGTGCCGCGGCCATTGCCATTGTGTCCGAAAGCGGACTGAAACGCATTGGTTGCAGTACAAAAGAGGCTGTTGAAGTTCTGGGTTGGGCCCAGGTCCAGGCCGATCTGACGGTGCCGGTCACTGAAGCATTCCGCCTCGAAACAACCGAGCGGGCTGTGAAACAGGCCCTGAAAATGGCCGGAATCACCAGTGCCGACCTGGGGACTGTTGAAGGCCATGATTGCTTTACCATAGCCGGCATCATGTCACTCGAAGCCATTGGGCTCTGCAAACCGGGCGAAGGTCCCGATTTTGTCCTGGCAGGAAACACCTCGCGCCAGGGCAGCACTCCCTTTAACACTTCCGGTGGCTTGATCGGATGGGGCCATCCCACCGGCGCAACCGGTGTACATCAGGCTATCACCATCTGGGAGCAATTGACCGGCAAAGCCGGAGACTGGAAGATAGATATCGCGTCCAAGCGCCCCTATGGCTTGTCGGTGAATATGGGGGGCAACGATAAAACGTTGGTGGCCATTGTCTACCGCCAGGGGCAGTAGCAGGGGACAAGTGAGTATTTACATCCGGCGGCCAGGATTTTTCTTTGAGTTTCGTCGCTTTCATGGAGTACCATGATTATCAGGAATATCCGGGGTGCACGGCAATAGGAATTCTTAATAGAGAGGAACCCAAAATGTCCAGTCCATTAACTGTCCTGAATGACGAAGAACTGGCTCTGTGCGAACTGGTAGCAAAATTCGCCAAGGCCGAGATAGAGCCCCTGCGGATGACCATGGATGAAGAACAGCAGATGGCCCCCGACTTGCTGCCAAAGCTATTTTCCCTGGGGCTGATGGGTATCGAGATCCCTGCCGAGTATGGCGGCAGCGGTTCCAGCTTCTTCAATACTATTATTGTCATCGAGGAGCTCAGTAAAGTCGATGCGGCTGTGACCGTAATGGTTGATGTTCAAAACACCGTGGTCAACAGTTGTATCATTCGCTATGGGAGCGCCGAGCAAAAAGCAAAGTATCTGCCCTGGCTGGCCAGTGAAAAAGTTGGCTCCTATGCCCTTTCTGAAGCCGATTCGGGTTCCGACGCTTTCGCGCTTAAATGCCGGGCCATGCCCGTGGCTGACGGCTATGTGCTCAACGGTGCCAAGCTTTGGATAACCAACGCCCAGCAGGCCGAGGTCTTCATCGTTTTTGCCACCGTCGACCCGAAGGCCGGACACAAAGGCATCACTGCTTTTTTGGTCGACCGCGACAGTTCCGGTTTTCGCATCGGCAAGAAGGAGAACAAGCTCGGCATTCGTGCCAGTTCAACCTGCGAGCTTTGCCTGGATGATGTGAAGCTCAGTCATGACCAGGTTCTGGGCAATGTCGGCAAGGGTTACAAAATTGCCATCGAAACCCTCAACGAAGGTCGAATCGGCATCGCCGCCCAGATGCTGGGATTGGCCGAAGGGGCAATGGCGGCAGCTCTGGCTTACAGCAAAGAACGTCAGCAGTTCGGCCAGCCGATCTTCAATTTTCAGGCCGTCCAGTTCCTCCTGGCCGAAATGGCCAGTCGCATCGAGGCCGCCCGTCTACTGACCTACAATGCCGCCCGCCTCAAGGACCAGGGCTTGCCTTTCATCAAGGAAGCCGCCATGGCTAAATACTTCACCAGTCAGGTCGCCGAGTGGGTGGCCAGCGAAAGTCTGGAGCTGTTCGGCGGCTATGGCTTCAGCAAGGACTACCCGGCCGAGAAATACTATCGCGATGCCAAGATCGGCAAAATCTACGAAGGTACAAGCTTCATGCAGCTGCAAACGATTGCCAAGCTTCTTTAAGGCGTCGGACAAGCACTCAGAATAAAGTTTTTCAAGCATGATAAAAAGAAACGTGAAGATGGTGACAGAAGAGTTATATGCTGGAACAAAAGCTGATAGGCCTGAAGATCGCGGTCCTTTGTTTTGGGGCGGCCGCGGCGCTTCACTTTTTTGTTACTTGGAGCTTGGCTCTTAGAATTTTATTTGATCTTCAGCGTCGAGCCTCGAACTTCTTTTGCTGTTTCTATTTTCCCGGTTTGGTAATTCAACTCCGACCCGAGCATGGAATGGGGAATGAGGTAGACCGTTACCATCAGTACGGTCGCGGCCAATGTCCACCAGCGGCTTTTTTTGCGCATGAAAAAGGCCGCCAGCCAGAACAAAACGGCAAAAAGGGTTTTGCTGTCGGTCAGGTCGCCACCCAGCGGGAAACCGGTCCAAAAGGCCCCAAACGCATATTTTTGCACCAGCGGCCCAAGGATCAGGCCGCCGATTGAAGTCACAGCCAGGGTCCAGGGCACAAGTTTCTGCCAGCAGCCATCCCGGCGCAGTGCCTCCAGGCCGGTGCGAAAGGCCAGCAACATGGCGGCGAACATGAATATGACGTGAAAAATCAGCAAAGCGGTGGGGACTTCACCCTTGAAGCGGGCCACTGCCGGCTGGCCGCGGTTCAGCCAAACATGTTTCCCTTTGGCCGTCGCTTCCACTTTGTAGGCGACTTTGCCGGCCGGCGGCTGGCCCGGGACCGACGCCTCAAATCCCCCCTCTATTTTCTTCATGGCCGTTTTGTTCCATTTTTCGTCGCTGAGGTAAGGGTAGCGGCGATAATGGAGCAGCATTTCGAGTCCCGGGTTTGCAGCGCTGACGCGCACCGGCAATTCTCGGCCTGAGGTCCAGCTGCGGGAAAACTTGTAGTGGATGGTTATCCCGGTAATTGTTTCCGAGCCGCGGATGGGGTAGGTCGGTCCGCTCAGGCGCTGGTATACCGCCAGCAGCAAGGTCAGTATGAAAGCCAGAAGCCATAGGAGTGCTTTTTTCTTCATGGAGGGATTATATCTGAGGTTAAGCTCAGTAACAAGTAACGAGTGACAAGTGACAAGTGAAAAAAAGTGAAGCTCAGTAACGAGTAACGAGTGATGAGTGACAAGTAAAAAAAGAAAATTAACAACTATAGATCGTTATATTGCGGTTCCTTGTCACTTGTTACTCGTCACTTGTCACTTATTTCATGTTTGCATTTGAGCTTAGGAAATACTAAAATGGTTCCGAACGACATAAGGAGAATCTCTAATATGAAAGGCAATATGAGAGCGCTCAGGAAAATGAAGCCCGGGCCCGGGCTGGAAATGCAGGAAGTTCCCATCCCCTCCATCAAGGCCAACGAGGTCCTGATCAAGGTTCATAAGCGGGCCATCTGCGGCACCGACCTGCACATATATAACTGGGACGAGTGGTCGCAGAACCGGCTGAAGCCGCCCCTGACCACGGGCCATGAATTCTACGGCGCCATTGTGGAGATCGGCGCCGATGTCCGCCATTACCAGGTCGGCGACCTGGTGACCGCGGAGATGCACCTGGTATGCAACCAGTGCTTCCAGTGCCGCACCGGCAACGCCCACCTCTGCGAGAACGTGGTCATCCTGGGCGTGGATGGCGACGGCTGTTTCGCCGACTATATTGCCGTGCCCGAGTCCAACCTGTGGCGTGTGCCCAAGGATATTGACCCCGAATTAGCGGCCATCTACGACCCGTTCGGCAACGCCGTGCACACGGTCATGGCCGGACCTACGGTCGGCAAATCCTTTCTGATCCTGGGCGGCGGACCTATCGGCCTCGCCGCCATCCCGGTCTGCAAGGCCGCCGGGGCGTCGCTGGTTCTGCTGAGCGAGGTGCTGCCTTTCCGCCAGGAGCTGGCCCGCAAAATGGGAGCCGACCGTGTGATCGATCCGGCCAAGGAAGCACTGTCAGAGATCGCCAAAGCCATGACTTCGGGACAGGGAGTGGACGTGGTACTGGAAATGTCAGGCCACCCGGCCGCCATTGCCCAGGGCTTCCGTTCCATCCGCAAGAACGGCCGCTATTCGCTGCTGGGCATCCCGGCCAAGCCGCTCAGTCTCGACCTGGCCAAGGATATTATTTTCCCCGGCGTGACCGTCCAGGGCATCAACGGCCGGCGCATGTTTGAAACCTGGTACCAGATGGACGCCCTGCTGGTTTCTGGCAAAGTCGATTTAAAACCGCTAATCACCCATCATTTCAAGATGGAAGATTTCAAGGAAGCATTTGCAGTGGGACTTTCGGGCAACAGTGGCAAGATCATCCTGGAGTAGAGTGATTAGTGAGTAGAAAGAAAAGAAAGCCTTATTTCGATCTATGGCTGTTTCTCATCACTCATCACTTATCACTTATCACCTAAGTTCGTTTTATTTATTGGACTCCCATCTCTTTTAAAAGGCGGTCGGCGCCGCTGAATTTGGCCAGCGACCAGAGAATGAAGCGGATATCGACACCGATGGAGCGGCTGTAGGATTCATCCCAGGCATAATCGTTGATGGTGGCTTCGAACACCCGGTCGAAGTTCAGCCCGATCAGCTCGCCCCTGGCATTGAGCACCGGGCTGCCGGAATTGCCGCCGGTGGTGTCCATGTTGTAGAGCATGGCCACCGGGACGTCGCCCAGGTCGGGGTGAACGAAGCGGCCGTAATCCTTGGCTTTGGCAAGTTCGAGCAGTTTGCCCGGCGCCTGGTATGAGGACAGTTCGGGATGGGCGTAGTGCTTTTCAACGATGCCGCCCAGGGTCGTGAAGGGCTGCATGTGCACGGCATCGGCCGGAGAATAACCCCTGATCCTGCCGTAGGTCAGGCGCAGCGTGCCGTTGGCGTCGGGAATGAAGTCCCGGCCCATGAATTCTTTCTTGACATCCACCAGTTGCGCCAAAAGCTGGTCAAGGATCCCCTTCTTGTTTTTTTCATCCTCCTTCATTTCGCAGTGGTCGGGGTAGAGGGCGAAAGCCAGGTCGAGGAAAGGATCGTTCAAGGCCTGCAATTGCGCAGTGTTTTTTTTGAGCCAGTCGCTGACGGTTTCCGGATTTTTCAGTTTTGTTTCGGCAAAGGCCCTTTCCAGAAATGCGTCCATGGCCTTGTCCTCATCACCGCCGGCCATTATGTCGCGCAAGCCCGAGATGGCTTGTTCGCCTTTGCAGGCGGCGGCGCGGCGCAGCATTTCCTTGAGCAGGGCTTTTTCGGTCGGTTCATGGTAATCCCTCAGCGCCATGGTCATTTGCTTCTGGGTGCGGTCGAAATTGCGGTCCATGTAACTGGCTTCCCGCTTGGTGTCCTCTTTGACACGTTCATAGGAAGCTTCGCAGATCCGGAAGGCATTGCCCATCATGATGGAGATCCTGTTGCTGAGCAGGTTGGACAGGGTCAGGTCGCGGCGCGTTCTTTTGCCTTTTTCCTCATAGACTTTGGCAAGGTCAGAAAGCAGCGAACCGTATTTCTTTTGCCGGCCCGGATCGGCTGTAATGAATTGCTGCAGGGACTCTTCCTCCTTTTCCCTTTTTTCGACCAAGTGAAGATTTTTCAGGCCTTTGAGCTGGCCGAGACTGCGGGTGACGGTGTTCCACAGGCCCTTGAGTGATGAGGAAAGCTTGATGGCGACGCCGCGGTCGCCGGAGCTCATTTTTTCTTTCAGCTGGATTATCCAGCGATAAAGATCGACCGTGAAAGGCATGCGGATATTCTCTTCATGGGCGATGAAGTGGGATGACTTGTGGCGGTGAGTGCTGCCCGGGTAGCCGAGGATGAAGGCGAAATCCCCGTTTTTCACACCCTCGGCCGCGACCTTGAGGTACTTTTTGGGCCGGAAAGGGACATTCTGAGGCGCGAATTCGGCATTGGCACCGTCGGGGGCGACGTAGGCGCGCATGAAGGCGAAATCACCGGTGTGGCGGGGCCACATCCAGTTGTCCTCCTCGCCGCCGAATTCTCCGATGGAGCGCGGCGGAGCGTAAACCAGGCGCACGTCCTTGATATAATTATAAATGAACAGAACATAGGTCTTGCCGCGGAACATTTCGGCGACCTCGGCCCGCTTGCCGGGATTGCTTTTCTCGAAAGCAACGACCATGCGGTTTATTTTTTCTTCAATAACCTTGCTGCGCTGGGCGTAAGTCATTTTCTTTTTGACCGCGGCCAGAATCTCCCGCGAAACGTCCCGGTAGGATTCGATCAGGCGCACGGTATAACGCTTGGCCGGGATCTCGGCTGAGCGGTCCGCAGCAAAAAAGCCGTCGCGCAGGTAATCGTTCTCGGGAGTGGTGACGGCCTGGACGGCGCCGAAGGCGCAATGGTAATTGGTAAGGATCAGGCCGTCCCCGGAAACGAAACTGGCGGTGCAGCCGCCCAGGTTGATAATGCCGTCGATTAGACTGACGCCGTTGGGGTTGTACATCTCCCGGGATTCGATGCTGAATCCCCAGGACTTGAGGTCGAGTTTGTGGATCTCGCTCAAGGGGAACATCCCTTCCTCGCCGTGGAGAGGAAGGTTGAAAAGCCCAGTAAAAAACAATGCCAGCAAAGCGACCAGAATGATTTTTTTCAAGCGCGTTTCTCCTTTTCTATTTTATTTTAAGGATCACTTTCTATATTTACACGGTTTCCGGAACGCAGTCAAATATTCCTTGGATGCTCCAAGGCACTTAATAACCCGTATTTATTGTCGGTTAAATGAAAAAGCGATCGCTCTTAAAATTCATGATAGCAATGGCCGTTGTTATTCGGCTCCGTCCCAACAGTATGTGCAGAGCTTTTCTTTCGGCAGGCCGATGGCAGTGATCAAGTCGTCAAGGACCTGGTACTTCAGCGTGGTCAGGCCCAGGCGCTTCCTGATCCATTCTTCCATGCTGTTGTATTTATCCGTCCCGGCGCAGGCGTATTCGCTAAAGTCGCTTGCGTCCGGGCCGGCCAGGGAGCGTACGGCCTGGCGGGAGGCCAAGTCCATTTCCGATCGCGAGCGTGAAAAATTGAGAAATTTGCAGCTGTATAGCAATGGCGGACAGGCGGGACGCATGTGGATTTCGCCGGCTCCGGCGTCCAAAAGACGCTGGATGGTGTCCTTGAGCTGGGTGCCGCGCACGATGGAATCCTCGCAGAACAGGATGCGTTTCCCTTCGATCAATTCCCTGACCGGAATCAGCTTCATGCAGGCGACAAGATCCCTGATGTCCTGATGCTGGGGCATGAAGCTTCTGGCCCAGGTCGGGGAGTATTTGACGAACGGCCGTTTGAATGGAATGTGGGCCTCGTTCGCGTAACCCAGGCCGTGACCGATCCCGGAATCGGGGATGCCGGCCACGAAGTCGATGGCGGCCGGAAAGCGGCGGGCCAGGAGCGCTCCGCAGCGATTGCGTACGGCTTCGACGTTGATCCCTTCGTAACTTGATGCCGGATAACCGTAATAGACCCACAAAAAACTGCAGATCTGCATGTGGCTCTCCGGTTCTTTACGGCGCTCGTAGCCCTCAGCGGTAATAAAAACTATCTCGCCCGGGCCCAGAATTCTATCGGTTTCGTAATCCAGGTTGGGAAAGGCGCAGGTTTCGAAAGTCACGGCCATGGCGCCGTCTTTCCGGCCGATGATGACCGGGGTGCGTCCGCGCCGGTCGCGGGCCGCATAGATCCCGGTCCTGGTCAGGACGAGCAGTGAACAGGAACCTTCGATCTCGGCCAGGGCGCGGCTGATGCCCGCCTCGAAACTATCCTCCATGTTAATAAGTGAAGCGACCAACTCTGTGGGGTTGATGCCGCCGCTTCCCATTTCGCTGAGGTGCATGCGCCGGTTGCGAAACGCTTCCCCGGTCAGCGCTTCGGCGTTCTGCACGACCCCGACCGTCGCGATCGCGTAGTCGCCGAGATGAGAACGGATGAGCAACGGCTGATCGTCGGTGTCGCTGATGACGCCGATGCCGCTGCGGCCTCCCATGCGAACGAGATCGGGGTCGAATTTCGACCGGAACTGGCTGCTTTCGATGTTGTGTATGATGCGTGTGAACCCGTCCGTGCCGATAGTGGCCATGCCGCCGCGTTTCGTTCCCAGGTGGGAATGATAGTCGGTGCCGTAAAAAAGATCGGCAATACAATTGCCCTTGGATACCACTCCAAAAAATCCTCCCATTGTTACTCCTGGCTCAATGAATGCCGAATGTATTTGGCCTGAATCCTACTTATAGCAAAGGCGGGAGCATGTGTCAAAGTGCAAATGAGTGTTCGTGCGAGTGCCAGTGTCTGCAAATCGATCATCGATTTTGATTTTATCTTGCTGTCACTGACACTGCCACTCATTTGTAATTTGCGAAGTATTTACCTAAAATATGAACCGAGTTAGAAGGAGAGTACTATGGCACTACAATCGATCAACCCGGCCAGCGGAGAATTACTGGAAAGTTATATCGAACAAACCGTTGACCAGGTTAAAGCATCCGTAAAAAGGGCCTACCGGGCCTTCGGCGTATGGAGGCAGACAGGATTCGCCGAGCGCGCCCGGCTGCTGCTGGGTGCGGCCGATCTGCTGCGCTCGCAAATGAGAGCTTTGGCCGCTCTGATGAGCAGGGAGATGGGCAAGCCCATCCTGCAGGCGCAGGCGGAAATCGAAAAATGCGCCCTGGTCTGCAAGTATTATGCCGAGAACGCCGAGGCAATGCTCGCTCCCGAAAATATGGTGACCGACGCCCATGCCGCTTATGTCCGTTTCGATCCGTTGGGAGCGGTTCTGGCGGTCATGCCCTGGAATTTCCCCTTCTGGCAGGTTTTCCGTTTTGCCGCCCCGGCCCTGATGGCCGGAAACGTCTGCCTGCTCAAGCACGCCGCCAACGTGCAGGGCTGTGCCGCGGCCATCGAAGAAATTTTCAGCCGCGCCGGTTTTCCAGAGCAAGCCTTCACCACCCTGCGCATCGGCTCGGCTCAGGTCGAGGCGCTGGTCGCCCATCCTTTGCTGCGGGCCGTGACCTTGACCGGCAGCGAGCGGGCCGGCAGTGAAGTGGCCGCTGCCGCCGGCAGGAACCTGAAAAAGGTCGTCCTGGAACTGGGCGGCAGCGATCCATTCATCGTGCTGGCCGACGCCCAACTGAAACCCTGCGTTGCCGCGGCCGTCAGTTCGCGCATGATCAACAACGGTCAGAGCTGCATAGCCGCCAAGCGCTTCATCGTCGTGGACGCTGTATTCGACCGTTTTCAAAAGGAATTCGTTGCCGCCGTGACCAAGCTCAAGACCGGTGACCCCCTCGATGAAAGCAACGACCTGGGACCATTGGCCCGGGAAGATCTGCTGCTTGAGCTTGAGCGCCAGGTCGCCGAGTCGGTAAGCCGCGGCGCCCGTGTCCTGACCGGGGGCGGACGCCTGGGGCCGGGACCGGGTTTCTATTTCCAACCGACGATCCTGGCCGCTGTGGCGCCCGGAATGCCGGCTTACGAAGAAGAATTGTTCGGACCTGTGGCCGCCTTGATCAGCGCCCGTGACGACGAAGACGCTTTGCGCATCGCCAACGATACCGCTTTCGGCCTGGGAGCTTCCGTCTGGACCCAGGATCAATCCAAGGGGGAAAAATTGGCGGCGCGCATCGAAGCCGGCACGGTTTACATCAACGCTATGGTCAAGTCCGATCCGCGCCTGCCTTTCGGGGGGGTAAAAATATCGGGCTTCGGCCGTGAGCTTTCCCATTATGGTATCAGGGAATTCGTCAACATCAAGACGGTGGTGGTCGGATGATAAAAGTGATTCGTAATTCGTGATTCGGAATTAATAATGAAAAGAACCATTTCACGAAATCCAGATCCCCCCGGCTTCGCCAGCCCCCTTAAGTAAAGGGGGTAAAGAAACGAGCCCTTAATTTCGTCATACTACTTTTGCATTTCCCCCCTTTGCGAAGGGGGCATGCAGGGGGGATAAAAATATCGTGGAATATTAGGGGATTTTGCAAAAAAAAGACTTTTCAAACCAACCGGAAAGCGGTATAATCTCTATAGAAATCCAAGGAGGAATCCCAATGAAAAAAACGATTTTCGTGATTTTTCTTATTTTCATTTTTGCAATGACCGCTTTCGCCGGTGTGGAATGGCGGGCCAGGACCTTGACCCAGGCCGCGGCCAAGGGGCAGAGCAATACGATCGTCATGCAGGTCTTTGCCGCCGCCGGCAATGTCAAGCAGGTGTTCGAGAGCGTGGCCTACGAGAACGAAATGTTCAAGAAGGACTCGTACTGGCTGTTCAAGGCCGATGACAGCAGCCTCTACCTGGTCAACCCCACCGAAAAGACTTATTCCCGGCTGCCCTTGAACGCCATGATGCAAATGGCCGGTGTGGTGGGCAAGCTGGTCAAGATCAAGATCAAGAACCCGGTGCTCAACAGCGAAAAGCTCGGAATGGAAACGATCCTGGGCTTGCCCTGCCAGCACAGCAAGCTGCTGATTGAATATGACATGGAAGTGAAGATCGCCATCATCAAGAGCAAAAGCCACGAGAAGATTGAAAAAGAGGTTTGGTCCACTCCCAAGTTCAAGGGCATGGCCGAGATGGCCGAAGCCTTCCGCTTCCGCGACTTCAAGACCGGCATGGAAGACCTGGACAACCTGATCGAAGCGCAGATAAAGGCCGAAGCCGGACTGGGTTTCCCCTTGAAAATGGTCACCGTGGTCACTTCCATCGGTAAGAAAGGCAACGCCAAGGAAAAGAGCCGCACCACCATGGAAGTCCTCTCACTGGGCAGCAAGAATTTCCCAGCTTCATTCTTTGAAATACCGGCCGACTTTGAAGAGAAACCACTGGGTTTCGGTGGCGAAGGCGAGGAATAAAAGATCTTAGTGACTAGTAACAAGTGACGAGTAACGAGTAGAGGCAAAAGATCATACTATTGCTGCTATTCTTCCCTCGTCACTTTTTACGGATTGAGTGACTGGCAACTAGTAAGACTAAAAATCCAATTTCCAAGCATCAAACACCAAACAAGC
>SPCN01000179.1 GCA_004525465.1 Chrysiogenales bacterium
CCACCTGCTTGAGGACCATGGTGAACTTTTCCTTCAGCGGAGTCGGACAATTAGGCTTGGCATAGTTGATCTGGAAACCCTCGTACTTGCCGGCGACGCAGCAGAGCCTTTTGGCTTGAGCCGGCAGGGAAATCACGGCCAGCGAACCGAAAACAAAAAAGAACAGTGCAATCATCAAGGTGACTTTACATTTTTTATTCACTTTTTCCTCCTGATTCATATATATAAAATAGCAGAAGTATTCAAAAATCTCAAAAATAATTTCCAGGGTTGAGGTCGCAAATGCTATAATTGCCGCCAGGAGGGTCAAGATGCAGGAAACCATTTTTCAGCACAACCAGTACCTGGTGCGTCGCAAGGTATTCACTATTGCCGGAGCCAAGTTCCATGTTTTCGATCCAGCCGGCAACCTGGTTTTTTTCTCTAAAATGAAAGCGTTCAAGCTGCGCGAGGACATCCGCCTCTATCACGATGAAAGCATGAACCGGGAGTTGCTTTTGATCAAGGCCCGGCAGATCATCGATTTTTCAGCGGCCTACGATGTGTTCGATGCCGCAACCCGGGAAAAAGTAGGTGTTTTCAAACGCAAAGGGCTGAAGTCGATCCTGCGCGACGAATGGTTCATCATGGACGCCGGCGACCACGAGATCGGCGTCATCCGTGAAGATTCGCTGCTGAAGTCCCTGCTGCGCCGTTTCCTCACCAACCTGATCCCGCAAACCTATCATGCCGAGATCCAGGGGACAACGGTCTGCATCTACAAGCAGAATTTCAATCCGTTTGTTCTCAAGCTCAATGTGGATTTTTCCATGGACACGCGCTCGCTCTTCGACCGTCGCCTGGGCATTGCCGGAGCGATCCTGTTGGGGGCGATCGAAGGCCGCCAGAACTGACCCACGAAAGAACACAATGGACTGCCCATGACTGTCGTGGACGAACTGCAAAGCGTTAATGAAAAAACACGCCAGGCGTACAATATGGCGGCTCAAAAATACCATGAGCTTTTTCACAACGAAATGAACGAGAAGGAGTATGACCGCCGGCGGCTGGACCTTTTTGCCGGTGGTTTCGCCGCGGACTCGCTGGTTCTCGACGCGGGCTGCGGACCTACGGCGCATATCGGCCGTTACATAGCCGACAAGGGCATCCCGGTGGTCGGTGTCGACATTTCCGACAACTGCATCGAACTGGCCCGACGCGTCAATCCCGGCTTGAGGTTCGAGCGCGGAGACATCGCAGATCTGAAATTTGCCGATGAGACCTTTGAAGGGATTGTCGCCTACTATTCGATCATCCATTCGCCCAAGCGCCACCTCGGCCGTGTCTTTGCTGAATTCAGGCGGGTGCTGAAGCCGGGCGGATCGCTACTGGTCGCGGTCAAGGCCGGAAGCGGCGACGGCTATCTCGGCGAACTTCTGGGCATCGAGACCGAGATTTACTTTTCGCTGTTCAGCATCGCCGAGATCAGCGGCTATTTCGAACAGGCCGGGTTTGCCCTGGAATTTCTCGAGAAGCGGAATCCTTACGATTTTGAAATAAAGAACGAAAGAATCTTCGCCATGGGCAGGCGGACTTGAAAAATGCATGAAATGAAGAATGGAAAAGCATTCTAGGCGTTTACAAGGCAAATTATGTCGGTTAGGGATATACGCCGCCGTCGGTCGGGTTGTGAACTTTAAAGGTTTTTCCTGCGTTTATGTTTCCTGGAGGAGTCTAATGAATGTGAAATGCACCGCTGTCTTGATGTTTGTATTTTATGTTTTGCTGCCGGCCGGCTCCGCGCCCCTGCCCGGACAGGCGCCGCCTGCGGCAGTTGCCGATCAGGCTGCGCTCGCTCCCGCCGTCCAGGGAAAAATCATCGACTGGGTGTGCGAAAAGTTGAATGCCAACTATGTTTTTCCGGACCTGGCGGCAAAAATGGAGAAGCATGTCCGCAAACAATTTAAGGCCGGCGCCTACCGGAAAAACAAATCCACCCCTGATTTCCTGAGCTCTTTGACCAGGGACCTGCTCTCGGTTTGCAAGGACGCCCATCTCCGTGTAAGTTTCAATGCCAACCCGCCGCCGCCCGACTCGGCCTCCGACCGGGAAAAGGAAAAGGCCCGGCTGGAACAACTGGAAAAAGACCGCAGTGAAAACTTCTATTTCCGGCAGTGCGAACGGCTCTCGGGCAACGTCGGTTATGTCCGTTTTGATAAATTCGCCGATGCCCGCTATGGCGGCCCGACCGCGGTTGCAGCCATGAATTTCCTGGCCAATTGCGATGCCCTGATCATCGACCTGCGCTTCAACGGCGGCGGCAGCGGCACCCTGATCCAGCTGCTCTTGAGCTACTTTTTCGACGAGCCGGTCCACTACAACAACATGTACATCCGCAACCGCAACGTCACCGAGCAGAACTGGACCTCGGCCCATGTGCAGGGCCCGAAGATGACCGCGCAGGACCTGTACGTGCTGACCAGCGATTATACGTTTTCGGCCGCCGAGGAATTCACCTACGACCTGAAGAACCTGGACCGGGCCACGATCGTCGGCGCCACCACGGGTGGCGGCGCCCACCCGGTGGAATTCCACTACTTGCGCGAGCTGCAGGTCGAACTGAAGATCCCGCACGGGCGGTCGTTCAATCCCAAAACCGGGCTTGACTGGGAAGGCACGGGGATCGAGCCCGATATTAAAACAGCAAAGGAGAAGGCCCTGGATGTCGCCCACACTCTGGCGCTGAAAAACCTTTACCTGAAAGCGCCGGCGGAGCAAAAAGATAAACGCCAGTGGGACTGGCAGTACCTGGAGGCCCGCACCAATCCGCTTGCCGTTGACGCAGAGATGCTGAAGCGTTATGCCGGCCAGTACGGGCCGCTGCGGGTAAGTTGGGCGGAAGGCAGACTTTTGCTTCTCGAACCAGGGCAGAGCCAGCCGAAAATGATGTGCCCGCTTTCCGACACCCTGTTCGTCATCGAAGGCATCAGCGACATCCGCGCCCAATTCGAGAAGGACGACAGCGGCGCCGTGACCGCCCTGTTGGGCTTAAGGGCCGACGGCAGGCAGCAGCGGCTCGCCAAAAGCCAATAAGGAAAAGCGTCGCTTACGCCGCGCCCCATTGTCACTCAAAACAGCCCTCTATTGAAGGAAGTTATTGAAGGCCTTCTCGGCTCTGATGGTCGTGGCCGGGCCGTGACCGGGAAAAACTCGAGTGGCCGGCGACCGGGGCAGCAGCAGCCGGCGGATGTTCTCCACCTCGAAGCGCAGGTTGGCCTGCCGCTCGGCGCGGCTGCTGCCATGGGGCTTGCCGACGGCGCCGGCGAAAAGGGTGTCGCCGGAGAAGAGGGCGTCGCCGATCTTGAGGCAGACGCTCCCCGGTGAATGGCCGGGGGTGTGGATCACTTCGATCTCCAACTCGCCCAGGACCAGCTTGCCCTTTTTGGGGTAGAAGCGGTAGGGGATTGCCGCGCCGGTGGTTTGCACGGCCAGGGAGCGGTCGGCGCGGTGCAGGTAGAACGGCACCGTGAGCTTTTCGGCCAGGAAGGCGTTGCCGCCGACGTGATCGTGGTGGCCGTGGGTGTTGAGCACGGCCAGCACCTCCAGGCGCTGTTCCCTGATGAACTCCAGGACCGCGGGCGCCGGGGCGCCGGGATCGATTACCACCGCCTGTCTTGAGTCGGGATGCCAGGCCACGTAGCAGTTGACCGTCCAGCCGCGGTCGTCAAGGGGCAGGGGCAAGGACTTCATTTCCAGGCCGGAGCTATCTTCCTCGAAGAATCCCATCTCGGGCACGGCCTGGCAGAATAAGTCCAAGCCCAGCCATGCCAACAGAACTCCCAGTCCGAGGATGCGTTGCATGGCTGCTTTGTATCATAAACATCATTCTTTTGTCAAAAGAATTCAAAAAACAAATGATTTGTTGGATTAATTAAGTTTCTGGAGTCTCAAATTGAGCAGCAAGTCAAAATTCAATTTTTTGAATCCCAAGCTGTGAAAAATTCAATATATTGAATTGTGAGGAAATGGCGATCCTGAAGATGTACCTGTTGAATGGAAATAGGCAATTGGCATTAAAATTGCGAGATAAATACATTGAGATGTTTTAAATGAGGGGCATTATGAAAAAAAGATCAGCAAACCGCATTTTGTGTCTGGGATTGCTTTTTATCCCGGTCATGCTGACAGGACAGAAAAACGCCGCCGGCGATAATAACCTGGAAATACTGCGCAAGCTCCACTCGACCCAGGCGATCGTCAACAAGGGTCTCGAGTTGTTGACGGCCAGGGACCTGGCGGGCGCCGCCCGCGAGTTCAATCGTGCCCTGGAGACTTTGCCCGAAAATCCCAACGCCTGCTACGGCATGGCCTATATCGGCAACCAGAAGCGGGAGATTGCCCAGGCCTTGATCTGGATCGAGCAGGCGGAAAAGGGCTGTCTCCTGCTCCAGCAGGCTTGGGAGAAACAAAAAACCAATCCTTTCAAACTGTCGAAGGAGGACGAGGGGCGCCTGCGCGAGATCGCCGCCCAGACGGTCGGCGGCAGCGTCGACCTCATGAATTGTGTGCTTAATAATACGGCCTATGAAATGAAGCGAACCGGGGTGAACAGCAACGCCGTCCCCCTCAAGGGCAACACCGACAACTCCCCCTTCGTTGTCCCGGCCGAGTTCCTGTCCCTGCACGGCAACCTGCTCTTCAAGCTGAAGCGGTTCCCGGAGGCCGAAGCCAAGTACCTGGAGGTGTTGGCCATCGATCCCGGCCACGAGCGCTGCCTCAACAACCTTATCAATATCTATTTCATCTCCGGCCGCATCGAGCCAGCCCGCAGGTGGCTGGAAAAGGCCGGCCAGCAGAAGGTCAAAATAAACCCGGGCCTGGAAAAGGCCGTGCGCCAGATCCAGACGCCGGAGAAATCCCGGGAAAAACCCTGATTGCATTGGGGATCTCCGGGACGAATTTCCCGGTTTCGGAAAGAAAGCGGTGGTTCGAGGAGAGTTTTTGTTCTAGATTTTATTTTGCGAGACAAGCCGGGCGAAATGCTCGAATGACCGGTCATAAGTACGTTCCGCTTCGCGGCTGAAACAGCAGCCCGGCAGTTCGCGGCTCTTGAGATGGTAGGCCAGGCAATCGCAGCAATTTCCCTTGCGTGAACA
>SPCN01000043.1 GCA_004525465.1 Chrysiogenales bacterium
TCTCCGATAATTACTCGCCCAAGCCGATCACGGTCGAGGAAGCCGTGTTTTTCCTCAACGAAAGCCGGGAAAACGGCTACATGTTCATCAATACGGAAACCGGCCGCATGGCTGCCGTTTTCCGCAATGCGCAGGGAAACATTTCATTGATCGAACCCAACCTGTAAAAAGGTCTGAACCTCATGCCCAAAAAGATCAAGGGAATCCAATTAGGCCAGATAAAGGAATTAAGCCAGCTGAAGATCGTCAGCATTTTTAACGAAAAATGGATCCACAACCTGGTCAGCCATCCGCGCCCGCAGCGCCCCGGCCTGGGCCTGACCGGATATTTGAAACATCTCCAGGCAGGACGCATCCAGGTCTTCGGCAAAACCGAGGTCGGCTACCTGCACAACCTGAAAGACGAGGACAGGAGCCGCTGCCTGAAGAACTACTTTTCCCTGAAACTTCCCGGCATCATCATCTCGGAAAACATCAAGGCCGAAAGCGATTGGATCGCCATGGCCGCCCGCTACAGCACGCCGATCCTGATCTCCGAACTGCACACGGCGCCGCTTATCTCGCGCCTCAGCGCTTTCCTCTATCAGTATTTTGCTAAAAAAATCAAAATGAACGGGGTACTGATGGACATCATGGGCCAGGGTGTGCTGATCACCGGGGATTCTGGAATCGGCAAAAGCGAAACGGCGCTGGAATTGGTCAACAAGGGCTACCAGCTGATCGCCGATGACGTAGCTGAATTTTACCTGGATTCCAACGATGACCTGATCGGCCGCGCCAACGAGATCATCAAGAACCTGATGGAAGTGCGCGGCCTGGGCATCATCAACATCAACGACATTTTCGGCACCTCGGCCGTCCTGGAAGAAAAAAAGCTGAATCTGGTGACCAACCTGGAAAAATGGGATGCCAAGAAAAAGTATGACCGCCTGGGCGAGGACACGCAGTATTTCAAGATCCTGGGGCTGGAGCTCCCGCTGATCTCCCTGCCCGTGGGCCCGGGCCGCAACCTCTCGACCATTATCGAAGTAGCGGTGCGCAATATCCTGGCCAAAAAGAGCGGCAAAAAAACCTACCTGGAATTAAATAAAGAGAGCGCCCTCCAGCAGGATGAATTGCCCGATCCGCAAGCCGAGGTAAGCAAATGATCAAGAGCTTAATCATCACCCATGGCAATCTGGGTCACGAACTGATCCAGGTGGCCGAAAAAATTCTGGAACAGAAGCTCGACATTGAGGCCATCGCCTTTGACTGGCAGGGCGACGGCAGCGCCATGATCGCCCAGTTGGAAAAGTTCATTGCCCGCAACCAGGGGCACAAAATCGTGATCTTCACCGACATGTTCGGCGGTTCACCGTCGAACATTTCCACCCGCTTCATCAACAACAATGTCGAAGTGCTTTCAGGGATCAACCTGCCCGGACTGCTGAAATTTTTCTGCTGCCAGGAACGGAACGGCAATTTTCGACAAATCATCAAACAAGTCGAAAAGGAAGCCAAGGAAGGCATCAACATCATCAGTGAATACCTAGGAGAAAAAAAATGATTGAAAAGACACAGGTCATCCACAACAAGCTGGGACTTCACGCCAGGGCCGCCGCCAAACTCTCCCATCTGGCCAACATGTTTACTGCCGACATTTTCCTGATTTACAATGAAGATAAAGTCAATGCCAAAAGCCTGTTGGGCATCCTGACCCTGGCCGCTTCGGTTGGCAACGAGATCATCCTGCAGGCCAGCGGCGGGGATGAGCAGGAGGCCCTCGCCGCCATCAGCGACCTGTTCAATCGCAAGTTCGACGAAGAAAGCTGAATGATCCGCATCAAGGGCAAAGCCGTATCGCCCGGTATTGTCATGGGCCGGGCCTTGCTCTACAATTTTGAAAAGGAAGTGATCCAGGCTGAGAACATAGGCGAAAAGTCGGTGGAAAAAGAGATCTGGCGCCTGGAAAACGCGGTAAAAAAATCCCAGGCCCAGTTGAAAAAGATCAATCGGGACTTGCAGAAGATCATGGGCAAAGACGCGGCTTTCATCATTGAAACCCAATACCTGCTGCTCAAAGACAGCCACCTTCTGGATGAGATCAGGGGTATCATTCAGAACAAACTGGTCAAGGCCGAATGGGCCATAAAGGAAGTCGAAAAAAAGTACCTGAAAATATTCCATACCATCCCCGACCTGTCCTTCAAGGCCAAAAGCAACGATATTTCCGACGTGCTGACCCGCCTGATCGCCAACCTTAAAAAAAGCAGCCCCGCCACCTCGGCCCCGCAGCCGGGCCAGGTCATCCTGGTCGCCGATGACATCAGCCCTTCCGAGGCGGCCACAATGATGAGCAACAAAAGGCTGCTGGGGCTGGTGCTGAACAAGGGCGGCGAAACCTCACACACGGTAATCCTGGCCCGCACCCTGGGCATTCCGGCCATCCTGGACACGGTCAACGCCACCGATTCGATCTTCAACGGCGACACCCTGGCCCTTGACAGCGTCAGCGGCGAGGTCATCGTTCAGCCTACTCCCGAGGTGGCCGCAGAAATCTCCTTAAAAATCGAAAAATTCCGCCTCTACAAGGAACAGCTGAAAAAACTCAGCCAACTGCCGGAATTGACCCTCGACCAACACCAATTCCATCTCCACGCCAACATAGAACTGCCGTTTGAAAGCGAAATCGTCCAGTCCTACGGGGCCCAGGGCATTGGCCTGTTCCGCACCGAATTCCTCTACCTGGACTCCAAGATGAGCATTTCCGAGGAAGAACAGTACTTGATCTATAAAAAAATTGCCCAGAACATCTTTCCCCACCCGCTGGTCATCCGCACCTACGACCTGGGCCGCGACAAATCTGACCCCGCGGCGCCGCGTCACGAGGAAAATCCGTCGCTGGGGATGATGGCCGTCCGGCTGTTCCTCAAGGACCGCGAACCTTTCAAGATCCAGATCAAGGCCATCATGCGCGCCAACGCCAGCGGCAACATCCGCATCCTCTTCCCCATGATCACCGAGATCGAGGAGATCCACGCCATCCGCGAGATTATGGCCGAAGCCAAAAAGGAACTGCAGGGCGCCGGCACCTACCCCGGGAAGGACGTCCGGGTGGGCATCATGCTGGAGATCCCCGCCGCGGTGCGTCTGATACGCCACCTGGGCGACATCGTCGATTTTTTCTCGGTGGGCAGCAACGACCTGATCCAGTACCTGCTGGCCGTGGACCGCAACAACAGCGACGTTTCCTACCTCTTCAGCCCCTACCACCCTGCCTTTATCCACATCCTGAAAGAGATCCGCAGCGAGGTGGACCGCATCGGCAAGGAAGTGACCATCTGCGGCGAAATGGCCGGCCAGCCTGTTCCGGCCCTGATGCTGTTGGGCCTGGGCTTCACCAACTTTTCCATGAACGCCCTGGCCATTGCCGAGATCAAGAGGGTATTTACCCGGATACACTACGCGCGTCTGCGCAAGATCGTCAGCCAGCTCGACAGTTTCGGCTCGCGCACCGAGATCAAGACATTCTTCAAAAAATCTCTGCTCGAGCTCTATCCCGACCTTTTGGACAGCCAACGCCCGCTTTAAAATGACCCAGCGCGAATTTGCCGATTTCCGGGTCAGACTTAAGCGCACGCAAAGGGAAATGGCCGAACTCCTGGGCGTCTCGCTCAAGGCTGTGGAAAGCTACGAGCAGGGGTGGCGGCGCATCCCGGCCAACATCGAGCGCATCCTTTATTTCCTCCTTTTCAAGATGAACCAAAAACTTTTCGGCCGTCGCGACCGCTGCTGGCTCGAAATAAAATGCCCGACCGCAGTCAGGGCCAATTGCCCGGCCTGGATGGCCCGGGAAGGATTGTATTGCTGGTTTTTAACCGGAAAAATGTGCCGCGCTGTAAAAAACGAACGGCCGGCAAGGGGCATGAGCTGTTTCGATTGTACTTTCTTCAAAAAAAGACTGAAAAAGATCATCGGCTGATATTGTCCCCAGCGCCGCACCCAGGGAAATTCCAAACACGCAAACCCTGGGCAAGCGTGCTTTCCCGGATCCCGTTTCGGGTTAAAACTCCAGCGCATCTTGGCCGGAATGAAAACAACGGACCAAGGTCCCGGTCAGAGCGGATTTTTTTCCGAAAACTCCGATTTTTTTTAATGTCGCTTCAGGATTCTGTCCCGAGAACAAAACGGATGGACCGGAAAAATTTTCCGGATAGAGAAACAAAATTCAGCGCCCGGACATCAATGCCATGGTCCAGCAGCACCCGGGCTGCCAAGGTGCTGTCCAATCCGCCTGATAGCAGCCCGACCGCAATTATCCTGATGCCGGGCTCACTCATAGCCATGAGGTTGACGCAAGTATCCAAGCGATGTATAATCCGTTGTTCACTACCACATTGTAGTGGTTTGAAGAAAACATATCAAAGGACGATCAATGAATGAAACTCTGCTTGAAGTAAAAATCAATCGCTTGCGCGCCGTGATGGCTGAAAAAAAATCACTGCTGGTGGCTTTTTCCGGCGGTGTCGATAGCACGGTTGTGGCCAAAATCGCTTTTGAGGTCCTGGGAGGCCGGTCGGCGGCGGCTACCATCGACTCGCCAACGCTGCCGCGGCGCGAACTGGCCATTGCCAGCCGCCTGGCAAAAGAGATCGGCATCCGCCACTGCATCGTTCAAGCCCCGGACCTTGATCCGGAGCTGCTGCGCAATTCCTGCGACCGCTGTTATTTCTGCAAGCAGGGCGACCTGGCGTTGCTGCGGGAAGCGGCAAGCCGGGAAGGATACGAAGCCATCGCTTTCGGCGTCACGGCATCCGACCATCATGAGCATCGTCCCGGATTGCGGGCGCTGGCCGAAGCCCGGGCCTTCCTGCCCCTGGTGGAAGCCGGGATCACGAAAAATGAAATGCGCTACATCGCCGAAAAATTGGCCCTGTCCAACCATGGCCTGCCTTCCACCACCTGTCTCAGTTCGCGCATCCCCTACGGCCAGGAGATCACCCCTGAAAAACTCGCCCAGGTGGAAGCGGCGGAATCATTCCTCTACGAAGAAGGATTGAGCCAGGTACGTATCCGCCACTATGGCGACACGGCGCGCATCGAGGTTTTTCCAGATGAGATAGTTACATTGGTATTCATTCGTCACAAATTGATCGCCCGGCTGAAAGCGCTGGGCTTCCACTATATCACTGTGGACATGGCAGGCTATCGTTCGGGCAGCATGGATGAAGTGTTTCCGGGCAAGAGATAAGAAGGAAATGGATGTTGAACATGAATACCGCAGGGTATTTTGATTACAACGCCACCACCCCGATCGATCCGCGCCTACTCGCGGAGATGCTGCCTTTTTTCAACGACCGCTTCGCCAACCCATCTTCGGCCTATCGCCAGGGCTGCGATGCCTTGGGGGCTGTGGAAACCGCCAGGAAAAGAGTGGCGCGGCTAGTCAACGCCGAACCGAGCGAGATCGTGTTCACCTCCGGCGGCACCGAGGCCGATAATTTGGCGCTTTTTGGCGTGGCACGGCGCAAGAACCTAAAAGGCAATCATCTGATCACCTCCGCTATCGAGCACAAAGCGGTGCTCAACACCTGCCGCCAGCTGGAAAAGGAGGGCTTTTCCCTGACCGTGCTTGGTGTCGACGACATGGGTCTGGTCGATCCCGGCGATCTGCGGCGCGCCATCCGCAAAGACACAATTTTGATCTCGGTCATGCAGGCCAGCAACGAGACCGGCGTCATCCAGCCCGTTGCCGAGCTGGCCTCCCTGGCCCGCGAACACGGCGTCTTATTTCACACCGACGCCGTGCAGACGGTTGGGAAAATAGCGGTCGATACAGCCGAACTTGGAGTGGACCTGCTGAGCTTATCGGCCCACAAAATTTACGGACCCAAGGGGACGGGAGCGCTATATATCCGGCGCAACGTCCAGATCGCTCCGCTGTTTTACGGCGGAGGTCAGGAGGGCAAGCTCCGTCCCGGCACCGAGAACGTGGCCGGAATCGTCGGCCTGGGCAAGGCGGCCGTATTGTGTCAAAATGAAATGGCAGCCGATGCCCGGCGCCTGGGTGAGATGCGCGACCGACTGGAGAAAGAACTCCGCGCCCTTTTTCCGAAAATCCTCGTAAATGGTGCCGGGGCCTTACGAACGCCCAATACATTGCATGTTTCCATCCCCGGCTGCGACGGCAGCGTGCTGGTGGCTTTCCTGGACGGGGCCGGCCTGGCACTATCCTCAGGCTCAGCCTGCTCGGCAAAATCGCGCGCCCCTTCCCAAGTGCTGCTGGCCATGGGGCGGAGCGAGGATGAAGCCGTCGAGGGTTTGCGCATCTCCCTGGGCCGCTTCAGCAGCGAGGCGGACCTAGAGAAGCTGCTCAGCGAGCTCCCGCAAGCGGTGCGGCGGCTGCGGGCTTAACCGGCGCGGCGTTCGCTGATTCGTAATTCGCAATTGCTCGGTTTCATTTTTACATTTGTTGTATAATTCAAAATAAAAGAATAATGAAACCGCTTATTCCATCTTTCTCACTTGAGACAAATGACCTCATCGAAAAAAACTGGCGCCGGATCTATAAATTATGCCTTTTTTACCTGGGCGATCCCCGGGACGCCGAAGACGCGGCGCAGCAAGTGTTTGAAAAAATACTGAAAAAACATTCCCAGTTCCAGGGCCAATCCGCCCCCTACACCTGGATCTACCGCATCGCGGTCAACACGGCGCTGAACATGCTGCGGCGGCGCAAGATCGTCCGCTGGCTGGAGCTGGAAAAAACCGGCCGGCTGAGGACTGCCGCCGCGGCAGACCCGGCACAGGACATGGAGCGCCGCCAGGAAGAAGTGGAAAAGCGCAAGCGCTTGCAGGCGGGAGTTGCCCGCATGTCGGCGCGCGAAAAAAAAGCTTTTTACTTTTTTTATTACGAACAGCTTCCGCATAAAGATATTGCCGCCATCATGGGCACATCGGTGGCCGCGGTCGAATCCCTGGTGCACAAGGCGGTAAAAAAAATCCGCGCCAGCTAGCAAGGTCGACCGCTGCCGCCGTCAGGAAACGATTATCCTCCCGGTTGGCGAATCCTCAGAAGCCGGACAGCTTACAGAATTATTGCGATACTTTTTTAAGCTGACGCTCCTTCAGCCAGCAGTAACTGACCGGGACCGTAAAAACAGTGATCAGGGCAAAGAACATGCCGCCAAAGGTGGGAATGGCCATGGGCACCATTATATCGGCACCGCGACCGGTCGAGGTGAGTACCGGCAGGAGAGCCAAAATTGTAGTGCCTATGGTCATGACCGCGGGTCTGACCCTGCGCAGACCGGCCCTGACAATGGCTTCCCGGACCTCGGCCACGGTTTTCGGGGCTTCTCCGGCAAAAACCTGATCCAGATAGGTGGCAATAATTACACCGTCATCTGAAGCAATGCCGAATAATGCCAAAAACCCCACCCAGACAGCTACGCTGAGATTAATGGGATGGATCTGAAACAGGTTCTGCAAATGAACTCCAAAAATTGAAAAATCCAAAAACCAGGGCTGGCCATAGAGCCAGATCATTATAAATCCGCCCGACCAGGCAACGGCAATACCGAAAAAAACCAGAAATGTAGTTGAGACACGGCCAAACTGAAAGTAGAGGATCAGGAAAATAATAAAAAGGGCCAGGGGCAGCACGATCAGCAGTTTTTTTTCTGAGCGCACCTGGTTCTCATAGCTGCCGGCAAAGGTATAGCTGACCCCGGCGGGTATAACCAGTTCCCCGCTCTCTATTTTTTGCTGCAGATATTTTGCTCCGGCTTCGACCACCTCGACTTCCGCCCGACCCGGCTTCATATCGAACAAGACATAGCCCACCAAGAATGTATCCTCGCTCTTGATGACCTGGGGCCCCCGGACATAATTAATTTTGGCCAACTGGGTCAGGGGGATCTGCTGGCCTCCTGGAGAAGAGACATAGATCTTTGCCAGGGTTTCAAGGTTGCCGCGCAATTCCCGCGGATAGCGGACTCTGACCGGATATCGTTCGCGCCCTTCAACGGTTGTGGTTATATTCATGCCGCCGATGGCAACCTCAATCACATCCTGAACTTTGCGCAGCATAATACCATAGCGGGCGATTGCCTCCCTGTTGATCTCAATCTCAAGGTATGGTTTGCCGATGATCCGGTCAGCGATCACAGCGGAGGGTTCAATGGCCGGGACATCTTTTAATAACTTCTCTATTTCCATACCAACTTTTTCAATGGTTTCCAGATCCGGCCCCTTTATTTTTATGCCCATGGGCGCCCGCATGCCGCTTTGCAGCATGACGACCCTGGCCGCGATCGGCTGCAGTCTGGGGGCCGAGGTGGTTCCGGGAATTTTGCCTGCCTCAACGATTTCTGCCCATATATCATTGGCGGAGTAAATGCCGGCCCAGCGCTTGCTACCCGGGTTGAGAGCGGGGTCCAGTTCCGGCCGCCATAAGCGGAAAGGGTATCCTGAATTTTCAGGGATCAGGGTTCCTTGCTTATCCCGGGAAAATTTCCCTTTAACGAGATAAGGCCTGCCATCCGGGCCAGGCAGTTTGCGGCCGGCCTCATCACGGAAAAAATCTGTTCCATCCGTGCTGAACCTGAACCTTATCCTTCTACCTTTATTATCGACCAGATACTGGGATTTATAATTTATTACCGTTTCGATCATGGAGATTGGCGCCGGGTCAAGCGGAGTATCGGCCCGGCCAAGTTTCCCCACGGCAGAATCTATTTCCGGGATATTGGCAAAGGCCATATCCTGTTTTTTAAGGACGTCCAGGACCTCGCCTATTGAAGCATGGGGCATGGTAGTGGGCATGTACAGGAAGGCCCCTTCATCGAGGGGCGGCATGAACTCCTTGCCCAGTCCGGGAAATTTATGACTGACATACGATATGGGTGAAGATTTTTTAACAAACCCGGGCAGCCAGCTGAAAATAGTATTAAAACCCAGCCAGGACATTGCGCCAAAAAATAGAATGACCATGATCGCGGAAAAGAAAATGGTTTTGTGCCGCAGAAACCATGTAAGCAAACGGCCGTATATTCTCTGGAAAAAGCTGAAAAAAGCCAGGATGCCGCCGATCAGGGTGGCAACAAAGATAAGATTCAGGACAACTCCTTTTTCCGGACCCAGCGGCAGCCAGTGTTTGGTCAGAATGACCGCTATAATAAATGCTGCGGCATAGTTGACGATCAGGGTGATCTTTTTCCTGGTTTTCTCACTCAGTCTGATCTGCCATAACTGATAAACTCCAATTACAATCAGAATCAGGCCAAACCACCAGGCGATCATGAACAAGGATAAAATTCCGGCGATCATTAATAAAGTACTTAGAATACCCCTGGTCAAGCCCTTTTTTATTTTCCCTGAAAACAAAAGCTGGGCATAAGGAGGAATGATGGTTATGGTAATAATAATGGAGGCAATAAGGGCAAATGTTTTGGTGAAAGCCAAAGGTTTGAAGAGCTTGCCTTCCGCTGCCACCATGGTAAAAACCGGCAGGAAACTGACTACCGTCGTGGAAACGGCAGTGATGACCGCGCTGCCCACTTCACTGGTGGCCCGGTAGATGACGGTTAAGCGATTCTCGCCGGGGTCGGCCTGGTCCAGGTGCTTGACTATGTTTTCAACTATGACTATGCTCATATCCACCATGGTGCCAATGGCGATGGCAATCCCGGACAGGGCTACGATGTTGGCATCGACGCCAAAATATCTCATGGCAATAAAAGTCATCAGTACGGCCAGCGGCAGCAATCCGGATATCAGGACGGAACTCCGCAGGTTGAGCAACATGATCAGCACCACAATAATGGTAACCAGGATCTCTTCAGTCAAGGCAGTATTCAGTGTCTCCAGGGTCTCATTGATCAGGCCGGTCCGGTCATAAAAGGGGACTATTTTAACCTGACTCACTGTACCGTCGGCCAATGTTTTTTTAGGCAGTCCCGGGGAAATCTCGGCAATTTTTTTCTTCAGATTTTTGATGGCCGCCAGTGGATTGTCTCCGTAACGGACCACCACCACTCCCCCTACCGCCTCCGTGCCCTCTTTGTCCAGGGCTCCCCGGCGCAAGGCAGGTCCCAGAGTGACTTTGGCAATATTTTTAATAAATATGGGGATATTGGCATTGACCTTCACTACTGAATTTTCAATATCCGCCAGATTTTTAATGAAGCCCAGTCCGCGGATAATATATTCTGTTTTATTTATTTCAATTGTCCGGGCCCCGACATCCAGGTTCGACATTTTGACCGCCATAAATACCTGTTCCAGGGAAACATTGTTGGCGCGCAGGGCATCGGGATCGACATCGATCTGGTATTCCCGTACAAATCCGCCAACCGAGGCCACTTCACTGATGCCATCAGCGGACAATAGGGAGTAGCGGACATACCAGTCCTGTATGGTGCGCAACTCCTGCAGGTCCCAGCCGCCGCTGGCATTCCCCTTTTCATCCCTGCCTTCCAGGGTATACCAATAGACCTGGCCCAGGGCGGTGGCATCAGGACCAAGGGTCGGTTGTACTCCTTCGGGCAGGGTAGCGGCGGACAGGGAATTTAGTTTTTCCAGGATCCTTGATCTAGACCAGTAAAAATCAATGTTGTCCTTAAAAATAACGTAAATACTTGAAAAACCGAACATGGAATAACTGCGGACCGTTTTGACCCCCGGGACACCCAGGAGAGAAACTGTCAGCGGATAACTGATCTGGTCCTCAACATCCTGGGGAGATCTTCCCATCCATTTGGTAAATACGATTTGCTGATTTTCACCAATATCGGGAATGGCGTCTACCGGGACCTGGTCCCTGGGAATCCCCCCCAGGTTCCAGTCAAATGGAGCGACCATCATTCCCCATAGCAGAATTGCCAGTACCAGCAGGGAAACGACAAGTTTGTTTTTCAAACAGAACAAGATGATCCGATCCAGAAATGATTTTGGCTGCGGGAATATATTGTTATCGTCCATTTGCATCTCCTGAGCTGCTGCGGCTATTTCTCTTTCTCACCGGCAACCAGTGTTTCCACTGAATCCTGGCAACCCAGCATGCTGGCCCCAAAATAGGGATTCCTGGTTTGCCGGTGATCTTGCAACCAGTAGGCCCCCTTGTTGTCAAAGGCCATGGGGCAGTGAAAGCGGTACACCGCTGTTTTGCCGCCGCCAAACTCAGCAATGGCCGTGGTTACAGGTCCGCTCAATTTTTCAAAACTGGCTCGGGCTCCCTCGATATCTTTTGCAGATTGCAAATCCTGAGTGCTTGTTTTTATTCCGGCTTCCAGTTTCATCCACTGCAAATGGGGTTCTCCCTTGAGTAATTTCATGTCCGCCGTTGCCAGTTCATCTAACAGATCTGTCGCTGCTTTTTGCGCATTTGCGAGATGGTCTCTGCTAAAAGCATCCTGGATCGCAAAATAGGCTTGGGCCACGCGGTCAATTGTTATACTAAAGTCCCGCGCTGCGGCCTGTTTTTTTGAGGGTTCCGGCTTCTGCTTATTGTATTCCGGCGTTTCTTTTTTTGTCGGGCCATGCTGTTCATGTCGCAGGTGTCCGCTATCGGGAGCACCGCCCTCGGGATTCATCATGCTGGGTTTACCCTGGATCTGAAGGTCACTGTCAATTTTAAAGGCGCCCTCGACAACCACCTCTTCCCCCTCGCTGAGCCCGCCGCTAACAATGTAGTCATCCCCTGCCCGCGGCCCAAGCGTCACCTGGCGTGCGGCAAAGATCCCTTTTTTTCCGGATACGGCCAGGTAGACAACAGCTCTGGTTCCGGTCAGTAGGGGTGCTGTGGCAGGAATGACCAGTGGCGTCTCCGTATTTTTGTTCTTGGAGGCCAGGTAGCCTAATTTTTCCGCTCTCAGCAGGGGCATGCCGCATATATCGCATTTTCCCGGCCGGTCCTTCACAATTTCCGGATGCATCGGGGATATCCATTTATCCATTAAATTTTCGTCCAGGACCTTGCCGCCAGAGGACAATTTTGAGCGGACAACGGCCCTGACGAACATTTCCGGCTTCAATTTCCCCCCGGGATTGGCGGCATTCACTCTTACTTTGACGGTTCTGCTGGCCGGATCCAGAACCGGATCGATGAAGGCGATTTTGCCCGCAAATCTTTCTCCCGGATAAGCCTCCGCCTCAAACTCCACTGTCTGACCGTAACGGATCCATGAAAGATCTGATTCGTAGGCGTCAAGTTGGATCCA
>SPCN01000473.1 GCA_004525465.1 Chrysiogenales bacterium
CGGACCTCTTGATAGCTCAGCTCGGCCGGCAGGTCCATCGGCGGGATGGCCGGCACCTGCAGCAACTGTTCAAGCAGTTCCTCCGCCTGGCGAACCGGCACGTGGACTTGCTTTTCCTGTCGCAACAGAAAGATCCAGTCGAACGCGCCGTGGTGATTCAAGCGGGCCGCCCGGTCCGGCCAGAACACCCAGCCGCTGCGGGTCAGCATCATCGGCGAGTCCAAGTCTTGCCGCCCCCCGTCCCGCCACAGCGAGCCGGATATCACGCACTGCTTGGCTGTCTCGTCCTTACGGACATCCAGCCGGAACTCCCACGCCTCGCCGCCGTCAAGTTGCAGGGGGGGCAATTCCTGGCCGGACTTCAACTGCAAACGGCACCTGCCGCTGGCGCAGAGCAATGGCAGGACCGCTTCGGCAATCACTTCGTGCAAGAGGAAGGTGGAGCTGCGAGTGTAATCGTTGTATCCGTAGTATGTGTATTGCTGCGTGTTGGCCCCGAGGAGCATAGCGGCAATCTGGCGATCCGTCGGGTCCGGCAGCAGGCCGATCTGCTCCCGCGAAAACGCGTACGGCTTTTCGATGCACCAGTCGCCGTTCTTCTTGCGCTTGCGCAAGAGGACTTGGACAGCCAGCCCGGCTCCGGTCATGGTTGCCGTAACGTCTACGATGTAGCGCAACTGACTGTCCGCCGGCAGGGCGTCTCTGGACCGTCCACCATTGTGGTGGGCGGAATCGTTCAGGCTGGCAAGAAGCTGCTTCCATGTTGGCGGCGGCGATTGCGGGGGGCGAAACTGGAGGATGCGGCGCGTATCGGCGTGACGGGAAACATTCACACCATCCTCGTCGCGATCGTCATGCGCCTCGTCCGCCGGGTCGTCGTCATCTTCGGAATAGTCCCGGCCGTCGCTGTCATCGAAATAGTCCCGGCCGTCATCGTCTGCCTCGCTGCCGGCCTTGACCAGGTCCTTGCCATCCAGTCGTGCCGGCATCTTCCCGTCGGCGTCGTAGGCCAGCGCCACCGCCCAAAGGTGTTTGCACGGGCCGTACTGACCGAAGTACGGGCATTCGCAGAAGGCCAGGATCTCCGGCCCGGACCACTCCAGCAGCACGGTGTAATGCTCCTGGCCCTTCACCAAAGCACGGATCGACGTGGCGTCAGTATGCTCGACGCGGACCACCCCGCGGGAGAAGTAGCTATCTCCCCGGTGCCGCACAGCGGACGGGAAATAATTTCGAATCGCACGTGTCAGTTGTTTGCCCATGTTGACCGGTATTGTATCAGCGCTCTTGGGCCGCGTCAGCCTCGCTGTCCATTCCGAGAACTGCATCCGGCCGCCCGAGCGGCGAGTTCCTGATGCTGCCAGTGCGGCCGCGGGTGCTTGCGTGGCTGATCCGAGTCGTCACGCGCCCTCGGCGGAACCATGCAACCCCTGGCGTTTCTCAAGGGTTGCGGCGGGCCGTGCGGGAAGACTTGCGGATGCCTTCCAAGATGGCGGTCAGTTCGGCCACGGTTTTCGGCTCTTCGTCATAGAGGTTCTTCCGCTCGCCCTGGTCGGCTGAAAGGTCGTAAAGCTGGCCCTTGGGGGTGTTGGGGCCCGGCTTAACTTTGGGGCTGAAGCCGCCGGAGTTCGTGCCCAGGATGAGCTTCCAACGCCCGCGGCGGATGGCGAACATGCCGTTGCCGGCCTGGAGGACGGTCGCATCGCGCAGGGGCCGGCCCTGCTGTTTGCCCATGAGCGCGGGTGCGATGCTGAAGCTGTCCTCGCCGGCCTGGCCAAGCTTCGCGCCGGCGACCTCGGCGAAGGTCGCCATCATGTCCGTAAAGCAGATCGTCTCGTCGCTGACGGTGCCCGCCTTGATATGCCCGGGCCAGCGTGCGATGAACGGCATGCGGTTGCCGCCCTCCCACACGTCCGCCTTCATCCCGCGCAGGGGCCCGACGCTGCGATGGCCATACTTTTCGACATCCTCGGCGTACCACACGGGTCCGTTGTCGCTGGCGAAGATCACCAGCGTGTCATCAGCCATGCCGAGTGAGTCGAGCTTGTCGAGCACGTCCCCCACGGCGCCGTCTAC
>SPCN01000417.1 GCA_004525465.1 Chrysiogenales bacterium
CAACCTGCCTGAAGGTGCTTATCGGGGCCATCATCGTCAAGGAAGACCAGATCATCGCCACCGGCTATGTCGGAGCGCCGCGGCATACGCGCAGTTCCCTGGACCATGGTTTTTGTTTGCGCCAAAAGCTGCAAATCCCTTCCGGTACGCAATACGAATTGTGCCGTTCGGTGCACGCCGAACAGAACACGATCATCAACGCCGCCCGGGCCGGGGTGAGCCTGCTCGGCGGCGATATGTACATTTTCGGCGAGAATCGCGAAAGCGGGAAAACTCTCTTTGCATTTCCCTGTTTCATCTGCAAAAAAATGATCGTCAACGCCGGATTGACCCGCGTACTGGTTTCGCAGCCCGATGCCGGGGGTTGTAAAGTTTTCAAGGTCGATGATTGGGCCAGGGAGTGGCGGGAACAGGACATTCTGGAAGACAGCGTCCGTTACGGCCAGGTGAAGTGAGTATGGCCGGAGCAAAACTGTGCATCGGCCTCACCGGCCGCATGGCATCAGGGAAAGGCGAAGTGGTCCGGATTCTCAATGGTTACGGCTTTCACTACATTTCCCTTTCCGATATCGTGCGCAGTGAAGCGGCCAAGCTCGATCCCCGGGTCAATCGCAGCCAGATGCAGGACATCGGCAACCGCCTGCGCCGGGAAGGGGGAGCTGGAGTTCTGGGCAGGATGGTCCGTGAACGGATAGCGGCTGCGGCTGAAAAGCGCTGGGTGATTGACGGCATTCGCAACCCCGCTGAAGTGCTGGAATTGAAAAAACTCGATATTTTTTTTTTGATCGGTATTGAAAGCAGCATGCAGAATATTATGGCCAGGCTGAAGGATCGGGGCCGGGTCACAGACGTGGCGGCCGAGAAGGAACTATGGGCCAGCCTGGAGCGCGAATGGGGCATCGGTGAATCCGCCGGCGGGCAGCAGGTCGGACCTTGCCTGTCCATGGCCGATTTCATTGTTGCCAACAACGGCACGCTGGCTGAGTTAAAAACCCGCTTGGATGAAGTCTTAAAAAAAACAGGAGCAGGGCATGCCTAAAAAAAACATAGCGGTTTATCCGGGTTCGTACGATCCCCTGACCAACGGCCACATTGATATTATCGAGCGCGGCCTGAAGATCTTTGACAAGATCATTGTGGCGGTTTTAAAAAATCCGGACAAAACCTATCTTTTCAGCCTGGAAGAGCGGCAGCAGATCCTGCGCTCCGTTTTTAAGGATCCGCAAAGGATAGAGATCGATCATTTCGAAGGGCTGTTGGTCGATTACGTGAATCGCAAGGGGATCAACACTGTGGTCCGCGGTTTGCGGGCCATTTCCGATTTTGAGATCGAATTCCAGATGGCTATGATGAACCGCAAAATAGAACCGCGCATCGAAACGATATTTTTCGTGCCTTCCGATGCCTATTCTTTTTTAAGCTCCAAACTGGTCAAGGAAATTTACCAACTGGGGGGCGAAGTGAGTTCCCTGGTGCCGCAGATCGTTGACCTGAAACTCAAGGAAAAGTACCGCCCGCAGAAATGAATTTCCGCCGCCGCTAGCCCAAAAACGGCAAGATGCTCTGCCAGCCATTGGGCAGGGTCTTGGCGATATCGTTGAGGATGATGAACACCATCAGGCTGATCAAAAAAGCGAATCCCGCGTAGATCAGGACCGTTTTCAGCTTCTGGTTCAGATCGCGGCGGATGATGGCTTCGATGGTGAAGATCAGCAGGTGGCCGCCGTCAAGGCCGGGTATGGGGAAAAGGTTGACGATTCCCAATTGCAGCGAAATGAAGGCGATAAGCATGAAGAAATTGGAAAAACCGCTTTCCAGCGCTTGCTGGGAAACGCGGGCGATCTCCATGGGCCCGGAAAAGCTTTTTACCGAAATCTTGCGCTGGATGATTTTTTTAAAAGCGTCGAAGGTCAGGAACAGCAGGCGGCCGGCTTCCTGAAAGCTGTTTTTTATGGCGCCGCCCAGGCCGTAATTGATTTTGGTCGTAGCGATCCTTACGTTGAAGCCAATGAGGCCGATCCCGTTTTCTGCTACCGGCGTCAATTGGGCTGTACGCAATGACTGGTTTCGCATATAGTTCAATTTCAATGGTTTTTTCGGCGATTTGTGAATGATGTTGGCGAGTTCGAAATAAGTGGCCACCGGCTGATCATTGACCGCGGTGATGATGTCGCCGGGCTGCAAACCAGCTTTCCAGGCCGGGTAGCCTTTGACCACATCGTTGATCACCGCCGGTAATTTCCAGTAAAAACCGGCGTAGCCGATTTCGTAACGCGAGCTGGTAGCCACTTTTAATTTGGTGGTTTGGCGGGCGTTGTTTCTTAAATAG
>SPCN01000126.1 GCA_004525465.1 Chrysiogenales bacterium
AAGGCGCAAGAGGAACTGCTGGACTTCAACGGCATCGGGCTGTCGATCATGGAGATCAGCCACCGCTCCAAGGATTTCGAGGCCGTGATCAATGGCGCCGAAGCCAAGATCCGCAGCCTGCTCGGCGTGCCGGAGAACTTCGCGGTCATGTTCCTGCAGGGCGGCGCCAGCCTGCAGTTCGGCATGATCCCCATGAACCTGCTCATCGGCAAGAAGGCCGACTACGTCAACACCGGCGCCTGGGCAAAAAAAGCGATTAAGGAAGCCAAGCTGTTCGGAACCGTAAACGTCATTGCCAGTTCCGAAGACAAGAATTTTTCCTATGTCCCCGGGGACCTGAAGTTCTCCCCCGACGCCCGGTATGTGCACATCACCTCCAACGAGACCATCGGCGGCATCCAGTTCTCCAAGTTCCCCGACACCGGAAATATACCCCTGATTATCGACATGTCCTCGGATATCTTCAGCCGCAAGATCGATTTCAAGAACATCGGCATGATCTACGCCGGCGCCCAGAAGAACATCGGCCCTTCCGGAGTCACCCTGGTCATCATGCGCAACGACCTGATCGAAGCCTGTACGGAAGGTCTGACCACCATGCTCAGCTACAAGACACACGCCAAAGAAAAATCCATGTACAACACCCCGCCCTGCTTCGCCATCTACATTATCAAGCTGGTCATGGAGTGGATCGAGGGCCTGGGCGGCCTGGCGGCCATTGAAGAAATCAACGAGAAGAAAGCCAAGGCCCTGTACGACGCCATCGACAACAGCGACGGCTACTACAAAGGCACCGCCAATGTCTCGGACCGCTCCAGGATGAACGTCACCTTCCGCCTGCCCTCGGAGGAACTGGAAGAGAAATTCATCAATGATGCCAAGAAAGTCGGATTCATCGGCTTGAAGGGGCACCGCAGCGTCGGCGGCTGCCGGGCATCCATTTACAACGCCATGGGACTCGACGGCGTACTGGCCCTGACCCAATTCATGGAAAAATTCGCCAAGGAAAACAAATAACGACGAAACCAGAATAACCTGCTTGTCGCTGAAACCTGTAAAAGTCGCAAAGGAAACAGGTTTTTTCGTGCAAAAGTTGACAGGAATGAAAAAATCTGCTACTATTTTATCCTGGAATTGAACAAGGGAGGTATTTTAGCCATGCAAACGGTTTTTTCATTTCTGAATACCTCAAGCCCAAACCAGCCTCAGTTCTCCCCTGCCGTTGCAGGAACTCCGGAGCTTTCGCGCCCATGATCAGGATCCTGATCGCTGACCGCTTGTCCGCCAAAACCATGGATCTTCTCAATGAAATTCCCGAGTTCGAAACCAGTGAAAAAATCGGACTGTCCTCAGCCCAGCTTCAGGAAGAAATAAAGAACGCCGATGCCCTGATCATCAGTGGTTCCATGCCGCTGAGCGAAGAAATCCTGAACCAGGGCGGCGATCTGAAATTAATCGTTCGCAGCAGCGGCGGTTCCGGCCCCATCGATACGGCGGCCGCCCAAAGCAAGAACATTGAGATCCGCACCGCAGAGGGCCACCATACGGCCCAATCCGGTGAAAAATTAGAAGAAACGATCGAGATAGATGTGATCGCGATCCTGAAAGAATTCTTCAATGTGTAAAACAATTCATTCCAAGCAGGCGAAAAAAACATGACAACCATCGTCGGCAATAAACTCAATTCCGCCAACAAGAAAGTCCTGGACCGCATGAACAAGATGGACATCGAATTCATCAGAAAAGAAGCCCAGACCCAGATTGAAGCCGGGGCCGAGTATATCGAGATCAACGCCCTGTCACTGCTGCACAACGAAACCCCGTTCCTGCGCGAGATCATTCCCATGCTGGAAAAGCTGGATTCCAAATTGGTGATCGTCAGTGAAAATGTTGAGGCGCTCAAGGAAGCCCTGCTTATCGCCAAAAACCCGATCATTATCGGCGCCGTTGAATACGACATCGAAAAGATCGATTTTCTCATCGACACAGTTATGGAGAAGAACGCCAAGATCATCGCCCTGATCAAGGACAAGCGCAACAACCATTCCAACACTCCGGAAAAATCGTTGCTGATCGCCCAAAAATACATCGATTACCTGCTCGACCGTGGCATGAAGCGGCAGGATATCCTGCTGGATCCCCAAATCTCCCCCCTGGAAGAGAATTTCAACAGCGGCCGTATCTTCCTTGACACGCTGGAATTATTCAAATTGGATTTCCCGCAGGTCAAGACCATGGCCAACGTGTCGCACCTGTCCGAGGGCCTGCCCAAACGCCACCTGATCGCATCTTATTTTGTTTCGTTGGCCATCGCCAAGGGGCTCGACTACATCGTTACCAACGTTCTCGATGAAAACTTCATCGAATCGATCATCACCACCATGTCGATTATCGGCAAGGACAAGAACCTGCAGGCCTACTTGAAATATTGCCGCAATCACAAAGAATTGAAGTTAAAAGGAATAAAGGATGCAGGATCAAAAAATAAAAGAGATCTTAATTGAAAAGGACAGTTCCTTTAAAAAGTTGTTCTTAAGACATCAGGGACTTGAGGAAAAACTGCAATATTTCCTGAAGAAAAAGTTCAAGTCCGAAGAAGAACTGGTCGAGGCTCAAAACATTAAGAAGGAAAAACTCAAGCTGAAGGATGCCATGCAAAAACAGATATACTCCTTCAAGAAAAAGCCTGGCGGCAATGGATAAAGATAATTCACTGGAGGACAACATCGAGTCGAAGCCATTAACGAAAATGAAAAGAAAAAGAATCAGCAAACCCAAGATCTCGACTCTGACCCGCATTTCCTTTTTGCCGTCGCTGTTCACCATGCTGAACCTTTTCCTGGGATATAAGGCCCTTATCTACATCATCGGCCCCAAGCAGAATTTCAAAATCGCGATTTACTATATCACGGCCAGCGTCATCATGGACGGCTTCGACGGCACCATCGCCCGGCTGACCCATACCGAATCCAATTTCGGCATGCAGCTTGATTCTCTGGTCGACGCCGTTACTTTCGGCCTGGTCACCTCCATGCTGGCTTTCGAATGGGGTTTTCAATCAGGCCTTACCCAGATCGGCAGCATCGTCAGTTTCGTATTCCTGAGTGCCGGGTTGATCCGCTTGGCCCGTTTCAATGTGTTCAAGGAAGCGCATGCCTTCCCGGCCAACATTTTCATCGGCATGCCCATTCCCACCGCGGCCCTATCCATCTGCTCGGTCGTGCTTGTGTTCGGCGGCAAACCGCCGCTGTCGCGGACAGGCATCCTGTTTTTTTCACTTTACATCCTCCTTATCTCACTGTTAATGATCTCCAACGTCAAATACAGGACCATGAAAAAACTCGTTCTTAAAAACAGCCTGAGAACCCTTTTTCTTCTGGCCCTGATCGTCGGTTGCCTGGTCATCTTCCCCGATATCACCATCCCCATCCTGACTTTTTCATATATGTTATCGCCGCTGTTATTCTATTTGTTCTTCAGGAAATCCAAAAACACTGAAGCCTCAGGCGGCGATAAAAAAGCCGAGTCACCCCAAGTAACCAAGAGCGGAGCCTGAAAGTCGGCTCATGACAGACGAGAACTCGCTGTATAGTTATTTCCGGCCTTTCCTGAGACGTTTCATGTTGGCCCTTGTTTTCATGGCCATGGTGGCTGTCTTTACCGCTTTTTTCGCCGTGATCATCCAGCCGGTCATCGATGAATTGTTCATCCAGGGCGGCGGCCGCCTGGCCGAAAAAAGCAAATTCATCCGCAACCTGATCATGAGCGTTCTGCATGTCGGGGAAGATAAAATGGTCCTGGTCCTGCCGCAATTGCTGTTCGTGGCCTTTCTCGGCCAGGCGATATTCTCATTTCTATCCCTATATTCGATGAAAACGCTGGGACTGAAAGTGGTGCGCAACATTCGTGACAAACTGTACCGCCATCTGATCCACCAGTCCATCGATTTTTTGAGCAAAGCCCGGACCGGTGACCTGGTGTCGCGCATATCCAACGACATCGAAAAGATCAAGCTGGCCGTGGCCGAAACCCTGGCCGTCTATATCCGGGAAACGCTGACCCTGGTCGGCCTGCTGGCCGTGGTTTTCTTCCAGGACTGGAAAATGGCCACGCTTTCGCTTGTTTTAATGCCGGTAGCAGCCGTCCCCCTGGTATATTTCGGACGCAAAGTGAAAAAGCGCGGAATCCAGTCCCAGGAAACCATCGGCGACCTGGCCAACTTCATGAGCGAATCGGCCATGGGCAACAAAATCGTCAAGGCTTACAACATGGAGGAATTCGAGATCAACAAGTTCCGCCAGCTCAACCAGAAGCATTTTCGCATCAACGCCAAGATCGCGCTGGCCTATTCACTTGTGGCTCCGGTCATGGACATCATCGGCGGCCTGGTGGCGGCCGGCCTGTTCACGGTGGGCATGCATCGGATTTCCCAAGGCACCCTATCCCCGGGGCAGTTCACCTCGTTTTTGACCGCGCTCTTCCTGATGTACAGCCCGATCAAACGACTCTCCCTGGCCCACAACGATTACCAACAGGGCCAGGCCGGCTATGAGCGGGTCCGCCAGATCATCAATAGCGAAAATAACATCAAGGACAGGTCCTCGGCCATTGATATAAAGAGCATCCGCGGTGAGGTGGAATTCAAGAACGTGCATTTCGCTTACCAGCCGGGCATAGCGGTTTTGAAAAACATCTCTTTTCTGGCCGAACCCAACGAAATGGTGGCCCTGGTCGGGGCCAGCGGTTCGGGCAAGACAACCATCATGAATATCCTGCTGCGCTTTTATGAATCTGAAGCCGGTGAAATTTTCATTGACGGCCGTGACATCCGCTCCATTACCTTGAAATCGCTGCGTGAACAGATCGGATTGGTCACCCAGGATGTGTTCCTCTTTAACGACACTATTCTCAACAACATCGCTTACGGCCGCAGAAAATACTCCCAGGAAGATATTCAGCAGGCCGCCGCCATCGCCCGCGCCGCTGATTTCATTTCCGAACTGCCGCTGAAATTTGAAGCCGTGGTAGGCGAACGCGGCATATTTCTGTCCAACGGCCAGCGCCAACGCATTTCCATTGCCAGGGCCGTGTTGAAAAAACCGCGCATCCTCATTTTTGACGAAGCCACTTCCTCGCTGGATTCCGAATCGGAAAAACTGATCCAGGAAGCCATGGCCGAAGTCATGAAAAACCGCACCACCTTCGTCATCGCCCACCGCCTGAGCACCATCATCGAAGCCGACCGCATCCTGGTCATCGAAAACGGCGAGATCAAGGAGAGCGGCAACCACCGCGAACTCCTGAAAAAACGCGGCCTCTACTATTCCCTGTACAATTTGCAATTCCCGGAAATGAACATTATAATGTGACCCATGAAAAGCATGACCGGATTCGCTCAAGGCAGGTTCAACTTCAAGGATTTTTCGCTTTTCGTATCTTTCAAGTCCTACAACAACCGCTACCTTGAGACCAACTTCAGAGGCAGCGGCATCTCGGCGGCCAGCGAAAAGCTCATCAAGGAAATGTTCAAGGACAAACTGCAGCGCGGAAAAGTCGAAGTCGTTTTCGACCTGTTCCAGCGCGGCTCAAGGCAGTGGGATATCAAGTTGAACACCGGCCTGCTCGAAGAGATCATGGACAAAATTGCACCCCTGCAGAAAAAATACGGCCCGGGACTGAACCTGTCGCTTGATTCCCTGTTCAAACTGCCCATGGTTTTCCACCTGGATCACGACCCGGAACTCCTGAGCCCAAAAGACCAACTCAAGATAAAAAGGGCGATCGCCATGATTTTTACATCTTTCCTGGAAAGCCGCCGTCAGGAAGGCCGCTGCATCCTGAAGGATCTGCTGGCCGGCATTGACAAAATCGAAAAATACTCAAAAAGCATCCATGTCCGGGAGAGGGATTTTGAAAAAGAGGTGTTCCGCAATTACCGAAAGAAAATAGAAAAGTTCGTCAAGGATATGCCTCTCGACGAGAAACGCATCGTCCAGGAAGCCGCTATCAGCGCCGACAAAACCTCGATCGCCGAGGAGATCAACCGCCTGCGAACCCATACCCAGAGGCTAAAGCGCCTGCTGCAAGATAAACACATCGCCACCCAGGGCCGCGAGGCCGATTTCCTGACCCAGGAAATGCAACGTGAAACCCATACCATCGCCGCCAAAACCAGCTGTCTGGATATCCATCGGCAGATCCTCCTGATCCGCCGCGAAATTGAGAAGATCAGGCAGCAGGTGCAAAATATCGAGTAAGGCGACTGCTGTGAACCATATCATCATTATTTCTGGCCCGTCGGGCTGCGGGAAATCGACTCTGATCCGCGAACTGCTGGCCGAATTTCCCGAATTGAATTTTTCGGTGTCGCACACCACCCGGCCGCTGCGAAAAAATGAAGTTCCCGGAAAGGATTACCATTTCGTTGCCGCGAGCGAATTTCAAAAAATGCTCCGCGGCGGTCAATTCGTTGAATGGGCCGAAGTTCATGGTCATCGCTACGGCACCAGCTGGAAGGAGATCCGCACCAAGTCAGGCCAGGGCAAGACGCTGGTACTGGATATCGATGTCCAGGGGGCGCGAAGCATCAAACGCCAGTTCCCGGAGGCCATGGCAATTTTTGTGATCCCCCCCACCCTGGCCGCTTTGAAAAAAAGACTGCGCCAACGCGAGACCCGCCTGAACCCTGAAGCCCGGAAACGGCTGCAGGCAGCCCTGAGCGAATTGCGAGCTTACAAACTAT
>SPCN01000297.1 GCA_004525465.1 Chrysiogenales bacterium
GCACTCGACCACCCCAACATCTGCACGGTGCACGACATCAGCGAGGATCCGGAGGGCCGGATGTTCATGATCATGCCCCACTACGAGGGCAGGACACTGAAGGAGATCATGGACCAGGGCGGCATCACCGAGGCCATCCCCGCCGCCGGGGCAAGTGTAGGGGCACGGCGCGCCGTGCCCCTGCCCGTCCATGATGTCATTGCCATCGCGATCCAGATCGCCGAGGGGCTGGTTGCCGCCCACGCCAGGGGCATCGTCCATCGCGACATCAAGCCGGCCAACATCTTCATCACCAAAAACAACACGGTCAAGATCCTCGACTTCGGCATTGCCAAGCTGGCCGGCAGCAAGACCAAGCTGACCAAGACCGGCAGCACCATGGGCACGGTGGCCTACATGTCGCCCGAGCAGGCCATGGGCAAGGAGGTCGATCCGCGCACAGACATCTGGTCGCTGGGCGTCATCCTCTATGAGATGCTCGCCGGCGTCCCCCCCTTCCGCGGCGACTACGAGCAGGCGGTGGTCTATTCCATCCTCAACGAGGAGCCGCTGCCATTGGCTACAGCCAGGGGCGATATCCCCGACCTGCTCCAGCGCATCGTGCGCAAAGCGCTGGCCAAGAAAATCGAGAATCGCCACCAAACGGCTAATGATCTGCTGCAGGACTTGAAGCCGTTACAAGCCGGCGTGGAGATGCCTGCAGCTGCAGCTATCAGCCTGAGGCGTATTCTTCTGCGGCCGAAGGTCGTCATCCCGGCAGCGATCGTCATTTGCGTTCTAGCGGCGTCTGCGTTTTTCTATTTCAAGTACCAGGCCAGGGTGCGCTGGGCCCGGGAGAAGCTCCTGCCCGAGATCGCCCGCATCGTGGAGGAGAACGACGCCTGGCGCAACCTGGGGCCCGCCTTTCGTCTCGCCGAGCAGGCCGAGAAAATCATCCCGAGCGATCTGCAACTGGCCGAGCTTTTCTCCAAGTGCTCTTTGAATATCAACATCCGGACGGAACCAGCTGGAGCCAGGGTGTACATGAAGGAGTATGGAGAGCCCGATGGTGATTGGCGCTACCTGGGTGCCACGCCACTCGAGAAGATCAGGCTGCCGGTCGGCATCTTCCGCTGGAAACTGGAAAAAGAGGGCTACGGGATGGTCATGGCCGCCGCCTCCACCTGGGGGATCAATAAGAAGAAAGAGCGAGGAATCCTGACCGCCTCCGATCTCACGCGAACACTCGATAAAAAAGAGGATATCCCCGCCGGCATGGTACGGGTCGCCGGGGCGGAAACGCCAGCGGGCAGGCTGGACGATTTCTTCATCGACCGCTGCGAGGTCACGAACAGGCAGTTCAAGGAATTCATGAATGCCGGCGGCTACACTGACAAAAAATACTGGAAGCATAAATTCATCCAGGACGGGAAAGAACTGACTTGGGAGGAAGCGGTCCGGTCATTCGTTGACCAGACAGGCCAGCCCGGACCTGCGACCTGGCAGGCCAGGGACTATCCGGAGGGACAGGGTGATTATCCCGTCTCCGGGATCAGCTGGTACGAGGCCGCGGCGTACGCGCAATACGCGGGAAAGAACCTGCCGACCAGACAGCACTGGGGGATCGCCAGGGGCGAAGCCACGCCAGTCATACTCATACCCCAACTTGGGGGATTCGCGGTCTTCGCTCCCTTCAGCAATTTTGGCGGGAAGGGCCCAGTCCCTGTTGGAACCCTGCCGGGGATCACGTCGTACGGCGCTTTCGACATGGCGGGGAACGTCCGGGAGTGGTGCTGGAACGAGACGCCAAAAGGAAGGCTGATCCGCGGCGGCGCCTGGGACGACAATCCCTACATGTTCACGGAACTGAGCCAGGCTCCAGCCATGGAGCGCTTGCCAAAGAACGGCTTCCGTTGCGCCGTCTATCCGCGGCCGGAAAAAATTCCGCCGGCCGCGTTTCAAGCCGTCAGCATGCCTGACATTCGTGATTTGTACAAAATGGAGCCGGTCCCGGAGCAGGTCTATCAGATATACAAGGAGCTTTACGCCTACGACAAGACCGACCTGCAAGCCCGGGTGGAAGCCCGGAGGGAAAATCCCGGCGGCTGGATCCTGGAGAAGGTCTCGTTCACTGCCGCTTACGGCGATGAGCGGATCACGGCCTACCTCTTCCTGCCAGGCAACAGCAATCCGCCCTTCCAGGCGGTGATCTATTTCCCGGGAACTGCGTCCGCCGTGCAGCCATCAAGCGCAGACATCGAGAATTTCTACGAGTTCCCAATGTTTCTCTCCTTCATCGTCAAAAGCGGCCGGGCAGCCGTTTATCCCGTCTACAAGGGAACTTTCGAGCGCATCACGCCGGCCGTCCTTGCGGCCCGCGCCTCTGCCGCGGACTCCCGCCAGCGCATGGATCTCGTCATTCAGATCGTCAAGGACTTCCGCAGGTGCATCGACTACCTGGAATCGCGGTCCGACATCGACGCCGGAAGGATCGCCTACGAAGGGATGAGCTGGGGAGGGGACATGGGACCACTGATCACCGCGGTGGAAGAAAGACTCAGGGCTAGCGTGCTGATGGCGGGCTCGCTCCAGGGAACGGGGCGGCCGGAGATCAACCGCGTGAACTTCGTCCAGAGGGTCAAGGTCCCGACGCTGATGCTCAATGGCCGCTTCGACACGGTCCGCTTCTTTGAAACATCGGTTAAGCCCTTGTTCGACCTGCTGGGCACACCATCAGAGCAAAAGAAGCTCATGCTTTACGACACCGACCACATCCCGCCGCGCAACGAATACATCAAGGAGACGCTGGCCTGGCTCGACAAGTACCTGGGCCCGGTGCAACCGCGAGTGAAGTGAACCCATGATCGGCCAAATTATTTCCAATTACCGGATCCTGGAGAAAATCGGCCAGGGGGGACCCGTCCGCCCGGCCAAAAAGTATCAGAATAAACATGATCGATAAAATCATTTCCCATTACAAGATCATAGAAGAGCTTGGCCGTGGCGGCATGGGTGTGGTCTACAAGGCCGAGGATACCAAGCTCAGGCGCACCGTGGCCCTGAAGTTCCTGCCGCCCGAGCTGACCCGCGATCCCGACGCCAAGCAGCGCTTCCTGCACGAGGCGCGGGCAGCGGCGGCCCTCAACCATGCCAACATCGTCACCATCCACGAGATCAACGAGCACGAGGGACAAATTTTCATCGCCATGGAATATGTCGAAGGACGGACCCTGAAAGAAATGATTTCAGGTTCCGTAGGGGCGTATAATCATACGCCCCTACCCATCAACGATGTCATCGCCATCGCCACCCAGATCGCCAATGGACTGGCCGCCGCCCACGCCA
>SPCN01000440.1 GCA_004525465.1 Chrysiogenales bacterium
AAGCTCCTCCTTCATGGCGAGGAAATCGTCGCTGGGCATCGTGCGGCGTTTTTTCTCGGACGCAATTCTCCGCTGCAGTTCGAGCATCTTGCTATGCAAGCCCCGGAGCCTCTTCATCAACGGCTGTATTCTGCTGGTTCGAAGCGAGAGTTCTTCGATCAGCTTGGAGATTTTACGCCTGCGCTCGCGCAAGCCATCTTCGAACTCTTTCCTCTTCGCCGCCGCAAGTCGCGATGCGCTGAAGTCCTCCCAGGTCTCTTCGTTTCGCTGCATCAGAGCGCGCACCGTGGCTAGATTCACCGGGATGCGTGCGCTGATGCGCGCCTTGGCCGCGTGTTCCGACGTGGAGATCTTCATAGTGCGGTCGAACGGCAGAAGCCCCTCGCTGACCATGTGAAGGATCTCAGCGGCCTGAGCCATGCAGTAGTCGCTCTCGAGGACCCGGCGTCGGAAGTGCATCCGAGTCATCTCGATCTTCTTGGCCAGGGCGATCTCCTGGGCCCGGGTCAGCAGAGGAATCTCGCCCATCTGCGTCAGATACATCCGTACCGGGTCGTCGATTCGCCGGGTGTCCGACTCAAATCCATCGGCGGCCCTGGACCTGCTCCTCGCGCCGGCTTTACCTCTACCGACGGCTTCGACCTTCTCGGGGCCCGCCGTCTCCTCGTCATCCTGAACGTCGGCCTCGTCGATCAGCTCGATGCCCTTTTCGTCCAGAACCATCAAGAGATTGTCGAGCGCATCCGGCGAGAAGTCGTCCGGAAGCTGCTCGTTCATCTCTTCGTACGTCAGATAGCTCTGGGCTGTCCCCTTCTCAACCAGAGCACTGAGGACCGAAGCCATCAAATCAGGCATGGATACAACTCCGAGGCTTTGTTCATTGGATCAGCAACAGTTACATGAATTATATATACTAACAGAACCGGGTAGCACCCATCAACGTTTTTTCTACGTTTCGTCAGGGCTGTTTCCGTTGTGTTGTACCAGCGAAAACCGATCCGAATTCTGTACATAACCATAAATACTGATTGAGGTTACGTCTCCCAAAACCCAAGACGCTTCGCTCGCCTCTGACGCATCGCCAATCCCGCACAAACTTGGATCAACGCGGCAAACGTCGGGCGTCCGGTGTCCGACGACGACTGGTGAAACGCCTGAGCGATTCATCATCGTTGGCCTGAGCAGCGCGTTTCAGCACATCAAGCTCCGCCCGGTCGCGACGATGCTCCAGATAGTCCAGATCCTCGGCAAGCGTGGCGGCGAAGTTCCCCCGACGCTCGCCGGTGGTCGCCAGATCGGTGATCAGGCGGCCCCAGTCAACGCCGGCCTCAACGCCCAGCAATGAGTCCAAGCTCAGATCGCCAGTGCTGCCCAGACGCCACACGTGCGCCGCCACCGCGGCCAGAACCGGATCAGTCAACTCCTCCGGCCCCACGTGCCGGGCCGCGTGCTCGAACAGATCCGGCTGCGCAATAAGCACTTCCAGGATCCTCCGCTGCGATCCGACCGACCCCAGCATGCTGGCGGGCACCTGCGCTGTGTCGACGCGCGGCGGGTCTTCCTGACGGCGGGCCGACGATGTGCCCAACCTGCGCATAAACTGCCGCGCGCGCCGACTCACATCCTCAACCGGGACGCCCATCAGATGGGCGAGCCGGTTAATCAGCATGCCCTGCCGAACGGCGTCGATCGCCCCGTACGCCGCGGACGTGACAACAACCCGAAGAAACTCCTCGGCCGCCTTGCGCTGCTCAATCAGGTTCCCGCCCGCGGCAAACTCGGCCGAGCGTTTCCCCCACAGGTAGTTCAGCGCATCGGGAGCGTCCGCAACCAATCGGCCAAAGGCCTCGGCGCCGGCAGCCAACACGTAGTCGCAGGGGTCCTTGCCGTCGGGGATCGTCCCGATCCGCACCTGCATTTCCTGGGCGACGAACAATTCCAGCCCCCGCTCGGCGGCGGCGGCGCCCGCCAGATCGGAATCGAAGACCAGCGTGACATCGCCCGCCAGACGCGAGAGCATACGCACGTGCCGCTCCGTCAAGGCCGTCCCCAGCGTGGCCACGACGTTTTCAATGCCCGCCTGAGCGGGGATCAGCACGTCGAAGTAGCCCTCGACCACCACGACCCGGTTTGTATCGCCGATCGCCTTGCGGGCCCAGTTCAGGCCATAGAGACAGGACGATTTGTCGAACAGGACCGTTTCGGGGCTGTTGAGGTA
>SPCN01000342.1 GCA_004525465.1 Chrysiogenales bacterium
ATTTTTCCAGAAAATCAGGGGAAGAAGAGGTAATGGCATGTACCCGGGGCACAAGATCGTTCCACGAGTCGGCCAAGGTGGTTTGCTTCAGGTCCGTAACACACTCAGGATGCCTGAGCGCGGAACACAGATGAAAATAACCCTCCGGGCTGACAACGAAGCTTTCTTTCCCGGCGCCGCAATGAAAAAGGTGCCGACAATCATAATGTTCCTGTTCTTGAAAGATCAAATTCCGGCAATTTTTTTTCAAAGTAGCAGCGCGCTCGTCATCGCCCTGCTCAATGGCCACGATTTCCGCTGCGCTCAATCGTTCGCCCCTGATCTCCGCATTTCGGGTGGCGTTGCCGTCGTAGCGCAGATGCAGCAAGGGATCGAAACGGAAATAATCCTTTGTATATTGGCGGCAAAAAGAAGCAATAGCCGGCAACTCAGCCACATTGGAACGTAGGGCCATGGCCTTCAAGCGGACTTTCAGCCCGCTTTTCAAAAGCAGATCAAGACCACGACGGAAAGCGGCATAAGAATCCGGACGGCGGGTGACCCGCTCATATGTTTTTTGGCTGACGCCATAGACCGTGACTTCAAGCTCCCTGGGCGGAAATTTTTTGAAGAATGAAACATGCTTGTCCGTGATGATGGAGGCGTTTGTATAAACAGACACCAAAAACCCTTTCTTCTTCAACAACAGGTATATGTCCTGAAAATCCGCTCGCAGCAGCGGCTCACCGCCGGTGATCAGGCACCATAAGCTGCCCATGGCCGCGGCCTGGTCGGCAATATTGCCGATCTGCGTCAACGATATTTCATTTTTCATTGCCTCTGCATCATTGGCCGGGAGATTAATGTAACAGTGCCGGCAATTGAAGTTGCAGCGGGCGGTGATCTCAAGGTCGAAGGAAAAAGGGATGGGCTTTTCCTTCAGCCTGTCCCATATCTTGAATTCCCTAAAAAAGGAGGAGGCTACGAATTTATTTTTCATTTTTCCCAGCGGAATATTTTTGAGTCTAGCATCAATTCTAGAAAAGCGGCCATTGCCACGAGCCCCGGTCTGTTTTGTCGGGAGCCGATTTCCCTCCCTGGTCCATATATAACATTAATATTAATTATAGCATAGCCCTTGACCGAATACAAGCAGCATGGTTATTCCTGAAAATGAAACCAAAATGGTTTGCGATATGTTGATTATTTTGTTATAATCCCACTATGACCGATGCTGATTTTCCCAAAGTACGGATTTCACATGAGACGCCGAGACTTCCCCTTGAAGGGAATATTGACATTACCTATCGCTGCAACAACAATTGTCGCCATTGCTGGATCAATGTGGCCGATACGGAAGAGGAACGGGGCAAGGAACTTACCACCGAGGAATGGCTCGATATTATCGATCAGGCACGTGCCTTGGGAACGCGTGAATGGGCCATTTCGGGCGGAGAACCTTTGTTGAGGGAGGATTTCGAATTATTATTTGATTATATTGGCAAACGGGCAGTATATCATTCCTTAAACACGAACGGCACACTCATTACTCCGTCCATGGCCAAGTGGCTCAAAAAGAGCGGCAACATCATGGTATCGCTCTATGGGGCCAGTGCGGCAGTACATGACCACATAACCCGGAACCCTGGAAGCTTCGATGCCGCCATGAGAGGGCTCGCTTATTTGAAGGAAGCCGGAGCTCGTTTCATGATTCAGCTCGTGCCCATGAAGGATAATTTTCACCAATGGCCTGAGATGAAAAGATTGGCTCAAAGCCTATGCCCAGCCTGGAGGATGGGCGCCCATTATCTGATTCCTTCCGTTTCTGGGAATGAGGCTAAGAACAGAGAAATTCTTGCTCAGCGCCTGCCCCCGGAGCAGGTGATTGAAAACAGTCCTCCGAACATCCCCTATCGAGAAAGGAAGGAAAAAGAACATTCGGAATATGATGACAGGAGTGGCCGGCGAAAATACAGCCATTGCCTTTCGCACCGGGATATTTTTCATGTCGATCCGACCGGCAGCATGAGTTTCTGTTGTTTCATAAAGGACAAACAACTGCGCTTCGATCTTAAAAAAGGCAGCCTAGCCGAGGGTTGGGATGTGTTCCTTCCCACTTTGTTTGAAAAAGACCAGGATTGCCTTGTTTTCGATCGGACATGCATGGCGTGCGAATTGCGGAAGGATTGCCAAAGATGTCCGGCACTGAGCTATCTGGAACATCGCCGGGCAAAGCGGCCGTCTGAATACCTTTGCCAGCTCACAAAAGAAGAGGAAAAATACAGGCGCCATTGGCAGGCCAACCACCAGCGCTATTTCCAAGTCGCCGGAATCACAATCGAGGTGAACAGCGAGGTTGAATTCACGGACAAGACCTTTGGCCCTTGCTTGGCTCCTTTTGCGATCAGCGAGCCTGGCCGCGACCTGATCCAGCTGGAATATTTTTTTTCAATCCCGGAATGGGATGAGAAATCGCTGGGCAGTCTGGTCTATGAAAAAGCGCCATGGATGATCTACAACCAGGGAGAGACGTGGAGTTATGTAGGCTTTATAAAAATAAACAGGAAAAAGAGATTTCATCAATTGGCTGTATTCGACTGTGGCTATTCCCAAGGCCGGTTGTTTTTCAATTCAGACGCCATTTTCCGGCTGGGGAATTTGAATTCGCTGGCCATGTTCCCCACAGACCAAGTCTGGCTGGCCCATGCCCTTTTATCGCGCCAGGCCTTTTTTGTACATTCCTCCGGGCTTGTCGTTGACGGCAATGGCTTGCTCTTCGTCGGACATTCTCGAGCCGGCAAGTCTACCATAGCCAAGCTGTTCGCTGACAAGGCGGAATTGCTGTGTGATGACCGGAACATATTGCGCCATTGGCCGGGACAGGGGTGGCGGGTTCATGGGAC
>SPCN01000442.1 GCA_004525465.1 Chrysiogenales bacterium
ACGCGAAGTGCGCGAAAGCCTTATTGGCGTCGGCCATGCGATGCACGTTCGTTCGCGTCTGCATCGCCGTGCCTTCCCTGTTGTAGGCCGCCATCAACTCCACCGCCAGTCGCTGACTGGTTGGCGAGCCGGTTCCGGCCCGAACGGCCTGCAGGATCCAGCGAACGGCAAGAGACTGCTGCCGTTTGCGGTTCACCTGCATCGGCACTTGGTAATTCTGTCCACCCACGCGCTTGGAACGCACCTCGATTGCCGGCTTGACGTTATTAAGCGCGGTTTCAAACACTTCCAGCGGCTCAACGTCCTTGATCTTGCCGGCCACGATGTCCATCGCATCGTAGAAGACGCGGTTGGCCACCGACTTCTTGCCGTCCCACATGAGGCAGTTGACGAACTTGCTGACCGTCTTGCTTCCGTACCGGGGGTCCGGCTGAAGCTGCTCGGACGATCGTGTGAACCGTTTGCCTGACATCGCTTTCCTTTCCATCCCGCCGGGGCTACCGGCCGGGCACGTCGCCTCGGGCTTTTCAGCGGCCCTTTCGGGCTCCCGCGCTTACTCCGATCCGAACCGCTCGGGTCGGAATCCGAGACCGTTATTCTCTATTGGACGACTACTTCGGGCGTTTCGTGCCGTACTTGCTGCGGCTCTGTCGCCGCGGTCCCCAGTTCTCTTGCTCGGCCAAGCCGGAGCAGTCGAGGGCGCCGCGGATAATATGGTATCGCACACCGGGCAGGTCGCGCACGCGGCCACCGCGAACCAACACGATGCTGTGCTCCTGCAGATTATGCCCGCAGCCGGGGATGTAGGCCGTCACTTCCTTGCCGTTACTGAGACGCACGCGAGCCACCTTCCGCAGAGCGGAGTTCGGCTTCTTCGGCGTCATGGTCTTCACCAGCATGCAGACGCCCCGCCGCTGAGGACACCGATTCAGCGCCACGTTCTTCTTCTTGGCGATCTGCTTCTTGCGGCCACCTCGAACCAACTGATTGATTGTAGGCATTTACGTTCTTCGCTTTCTGCTGCCTCGGCCGCCCCGTGGGCTCCGCGCCTCGGCATCGTAATCTAATCCGTACGCTACTTCTTCCCGATCAACGCCTGTTGGACCGCCGCATCCATCTGGGCTTCGGTCATCTCAGTTTCGGCGGCGTCGGCCATCAACGCGGCGGCCAACTCCACCTGCTCCCGCCCCATCACCATCGTCTGGTATGGTTTGAAGCTGGTCCCGGCCGGAATCAAGTGGCCGAGAATCACGTTCTCTTTCAGGCCGACCAACTCATCAACCTTGCCGCACAGCGAGGCTTCGGTGAACACCTTGGTGCTCTCCTGGAAGCTCGCGGCCGACAGGAAGCTCTCGCTGGACAGACTGGCTTTCGTGATACCCAACAGCAATGTCCGGGCCGCCGCCGGGCGAGCCCGACGGGTCTTCGCCGGCTGGCCGGCGGTCGCTTCGGTCTCGGCGTTGGCCTGCTCAAGCTTCTCCCGGGCAACGATATCGTTCTCGAGATACTCGGTGTCGCCGCCGTCGACGATCTTCAGCGATTCGGCAAGTCGTGCATTCTCTGCGCGGAAGCGGAATTTGTCAACCACGTCCCCAGGCAACAATTGGCTGTCGCCCACCGATTCAATCTGCACCTTCCGAAGCATCTGGCCGAGGATGACCTCGATGTGCTTGTCGTTGATCGACTGCTTCTGTCCGCGATAGACGCTCTGGATCTGCTCCAGCAGGTAGTGCTGCAGCGCCTCCTCGCCCTTGATCCGCAGGATGTCGTGGGGAACCAGCGGGCCTCCGGTGAGCGGGTCGCCGGCCTCAACGAAATCGCCGGTGTGGACCAACAGGTGCCGATCATGCGGGACATGGTGCTCACGCTCCATCTCCGCCTCAGAGCGGACAATAATGGTCATCTTCCCGCGGCGCTTGTCGGTGCGAAGCTCGACGCGACCGGAGATCTCGGCCATCGCGGCCGGTTCCTTCGGCTTGCGGGCTTCGAACAGTTCGGTGACACGCGGCAATCCGCCAGTGATGTCCTGTGTGCCGGAGATCTCTCGCGGCTGACGAGCCAGCAAGTGGCCGGGCTTGACCCTCTGCTCCTCGGTCACTTCAATGCGGGCCTTACTGGGCAGGTAGTGGAAGTCCAAAACCTTGCCGGCATCGCCTTCGATAACGATCCGCGGGTGTTTTTCGCCCTTGTGCTCGATGACCACGTATCGGG
>SPCN01000219.1 GCA_004525465.1 Chrysiogenales bacterium
CCCAGGCCTGGAATGCGTTTTTGAGGTCAGAAAAATGAATGAGGAAATGGTCCGGCGCTGAGCCGAAATGAATTTTCATTTCTTCGGAAGCAGTGATGTTGATATTCTCCCCTTTATTCACGAGTTTCGCTATTTCAGGGTTATTTTGGCAGGCGTCGGCCACCATGAGATATTTCTGGAGGAGAGGCAAGGGAACGCGGCGCAGAAACTCCCGGTTCCTGATCTCGGCCCAGCGATCGTTGCTGTAAGTGTATGAATAGACCGGAAAAGGGTATTTGGGATAAACGCTCACTTTCCTGCCGTAAGCCGCTACCGTGGAAAATGGAGACAAAAAAGCAAGTTCGGCCAAACTGCCGTCCGTGAAATAGGCCTCAGTGCCGCTGTCATTGAAAGCGGCAAGTACGGTGGGCATTTTCAAGGCATAGCCGATGACCGGCTTCAAAATGTAGCTGTTGGATCTGGGAATCAGGGTATAGAGGTAAACTTTTTCGTTGTCAACAGCCGTGGTCGAAAAAATGACCTTGTCCAGTCTGCGCGAAGGGAAAAATTGCTGGATCGTACCTTCATATTCAAAGGATTTAATTGTTTTCAGGGAATCCGCGTCCAGCACCAGCAGTTTTTCTTTTTCACCGCTGTTCACGATGCCGGCGACCAGAATGCGCCTGTTTGCCAGCCATTGAATTTTCTTGACCGAGAAAATTGCTGAAAAATGATAAGTGGGGAAATTGAATGCGGCGGGGAATTCCCTCTGCAGCCGCTGGGAATCCTGGCCGCCAAGGATGGCGCGGTTGATCCAATTCTGGACATTGGCGTTCTTCTTTTTCACATTGAACAAGCCCAGAAGCTTGTTGACGCCGGCATCCCACTGGCTCTGCGAAAAGACCTCGTAGAGATATTTTTCGGCGCCGCGGTCGTTGAGCTTTTGCAGCACCTCGGCATAAGTCAGGCTGTACTCCGGGTTGTACACAGTGAACTTCAATTTTGACAACAGCGCCTTGGCCTTGCGCAATTCGCCGGTTTTTAACAGGTACTGTCCCTTCAGCAGTTGCGCTGACTGCGCATCCGGCTTGAGTTTCAGGGCCCGATCGATAAAAGCGTCCGCTTCCGGGCAATCGTCAAGGAGCAGACAGGCCCTGGCGGCCATGAAAGTGAAATAATAATTGCCGGGCGCCGCTTCGGCCTCCGGACGCATCAGATCCAGCGCTTGCTGCGGCTGAGCGGTCTTTAAAAACAATTCCGCCAGCAGGATCTTGAATTCCGGGATTGCGGCGTATTTCAGACTCCTGTTGAAATTTTCTGCGGCGGCTGGAAAGTTGTCGCGCAGAAAATATTCATTGCCCAGGCATAGATAGGCCGGCGCAAAGCCGGGATTCATGCGCAATATCTTGTTCAGATTGTCCAGGGCCAAAGAGTTTTTCATGTCGGCGGTTGCCAGGCTGATGCCGGTAAGTGCTTCCAGTGAACGGTGGTTGCTTTCCAGGTAATCACGGAATTTTTTTGCGGCTTCCCATTTCTCGTTCTGAAACAACAGGACGAAGCCTAACTTGAGGGTCGGCTGCGGACGGTAGGTGAAGAAGGCGTCCAGGTTTTTTTTTGCCAGGTCCAGGTCGCCGATCAGGTAATAAGCAATGGCCCGGGAAAAATCATCATTTTTATTGGCAGGAAAAACAGTCGCGACCAGAAGCAACAAAATCAATAAAAAGCCGGCTTTTTTCATTTTGTACCTCGGCAATGATTATAGCACACGCCGTTTTTTTTGTTAATGCATTGTCGGGAATTGGAATTGCCGGAAAATGCGCTTGCGCATCATCGGCAAGAACATAGTCAGGGATTAAACGAACTCAAAATGTCAGTGAAAGTGACAGTGACACTTCAAAGGCCCCAGTTTAATTTGTCATACAGCAGTTTATAATAATTCGTGTCCGGGGCGACCAGCATGGGCAGCTGCTTGGGATAGATTTTAACGCGAATGGACTCCTCGAATTCGATCGGCAGCGCCGTCTGGCCATCGATGGTCACATATGTATCCATATGGGCGGTCAGCAGTTGCGCGGAGATTTCCGAGTCGTCGGGAACGACCAGGGGACGAAAGGTCAATGAATGGGGGCAAATGGGAGTGATGACCATGCCGTTCACGGCCGGATTGACGATCGGCCCGCCGGCCGATATGGAGTAGGCCGTGGACCCGGTGGGAGTGGAGATGATGAGACCGTCCCCCTTGACCTCAGCTACCGTTGCTCCGTCGATTTTCAACAGGAGATTGACAATGCGGGCGATTGTACCCTTGTTAATGACCACGTCGTTCAGGGCCGTGAACGTCTGTTGCTTGAAATCGATCTGCAGCAGTTTGCGCCAGGATATCTCGGCTTGCCCGCTGAAAATATGCCGCAGGCCTTGAACCAGTGATTCCTTTTTCATGGCGGTTAAAAATCCCAGCGAACCAAGATTGAATCCGACCACCGGCACCTGGGCTTCCACGGCCTGCCTGGCGATGGATAAAAAAGTGCCGTCGCCGCCCAAGACAATTATCAGATCAGCCTGGCGGGCGATATCCTCCCGGGCGCAGAATTCCCGGATCTGCAGCAACTGGGCGGCAGTTTTTTCCAGGGTATAAGCGATGGCGCACTCGTTCAAAATGGCGATGGTCTCCTGCAGATAGTGAACCACGCCCTCATGAGGTTTGGCCACGATCGCTGCTTGTCTAAATTTCGCAGGCATTACTGATCATTTTATCATCAATTGAATTTTTTTTTCCACTTTGCAACAGAAAAAAATATTCCTGGTTGCCTTTTCTGCCCTTGATCCCGGACAGCGCCCAGGCCAAAACGGCAAAGTCCAGATTTTCGATCTGATGTTTCAGCCTGAGCAGGATGCGCAGCCGCTGTTCGCGGTCGCGGACTACTCCCCCCTTGCCCACGCTCCCTCGGGACGCTTCGAACTGAGGTTTGATCAGGGACAAGATCCTGGCTTTACTGAACACGGCCAGGACCGGCAGGATCTTGGTGATGGAAATGAAAGAAAGGTCCATGATGATCAGGTCCGGTTCAAAGGGGACATCTTCCTTCATCAGGAAACGGGCGTTTTTTTTCAAAAGACACAGCCGTGGATTCTGGCGCAATCCGTAATCCACCTGGGAAATATTCACATCCAATCCGCATATCTCGGCAGCGCCTAATTGAAAAAGGCAATCGCTGAAACCTCCGGTTGAAATGCCTACATCAAGAACTTTCAGGCCGCGCACATCAATCGCTAATTCCTGGATGGCTTTTTCTATCTTGAAAGCCCCCCGGGAAACATAGGGGTGATTTTTTTCGATTTGGATGGCATCGCCGGCGTTGATCTGACGATCGGGTTTGTCAGCCATCTGGCCTTCGACCCGCACTTCCCCGGCCATGATCAGGGCCTGGGCCTCTTTCAAGTTCAGAGCCAAATGCCTTATCAGCATGGCCTGGTCGAGGCGGATTTTTTTTTGCTTTTTCATCCCATGTTCAGGAACGGGTTGGCATCGTCATGTCGCGGATGCCCACCATACCTGAACCTGGATAATAGCCAATATCCGCATTTTAAACAAGCAGCGCCCTGATTTCCAGAAGAACTTGACAGCCATTTGCGGCCATTATACCATCTTGGCACACTCCCGCAGCAGGCCGGGCCATAAAACGGCTGCCGCGGATAGCCAGGAGGATGCATGCGTTGGAAAATTATTTTGTCCATCTTACTGATTTCAATCCAGGGCGGCTTTGCCGCCGTTACAGTCAGGAAAGTCGATTTTTTAGCCGCGGCCGGGCTCAAAGTCAATGGGGCCGGTCCGCTACTGATCAGAATGGATGCAGAGCGCAACCGCCTGGTCGTGGCCAACACCCTGACATCTTCGGTTTCAATAATCGATTGTGAAAACCGTTCGGTCTGCAATATCCCGATCAGCAGCCGCGTTCCGCAATACTTGAAATCCGAAGCGCTGGCCATCGATTCCCGCACCGGCAACGTTTACGTCATCGGCAACAAGACCCTGGAAGTGGTTTTCCCGGGAATTAACAAAACGCGCCATTTCCCCACCAACAAGCAATTTGAGATGGTGGCCGTTGACGAAAACAGCGGCAACGCCTTTCTGGTCGGAAGAGAAAGCCGTGATATGGCGTTCGTCGATCTGCATAATAACCGGGTCCGCTATATTCCCTGGAGTGAAAAAGAAGAGAGCGCCATGAATCTGAACCAGACACCGCCGCCACCCATTCGCAAGGTTGTTTGCGACTACGGC
>SPCN01000261.1 GCA_004525465.1 Chrysiogenales bacterium
AGAAGGAAATGAGATGATGAGAATCCTCTACTGGACACCTCTGTTCTGGCCTGAAGCCGGCGGCATCGAGGTCGTGGCCCAGAATATGGTAACCGGGTTGCGCGATCGTGGCCATAAGTTGTTGGTCATGGCTTCACACGGCAGCACGCTTCAACCTGATGACACGACCTATGAAGGGATTCCCATCCGCCGCTTTCATTTCTGGCAAGCCCTGTCGCGGCGTGACCCCAGCCTGATCGCTGCCATACGCCGGGAGATCGCTGTCCTTATTAAAGATTTTCAACCCGACGTCATCCACTGCAATTTTTCCGGATACACGGCCTACTTCCAGTTGGCCAACGCGACGGCTTGCCAGGCTCCGCTGCTGATCGCGCTGCACTCCAGTCTGTTGGGCAGGGGAACAGGCGCCGACACGGTCCTGGGGAACCTGTTGCGCGCCGCCGATTGGGTAACAGCGGTTTCGCAATCGACCCTGGACGACGCCCGTGCCATCGCTGGGGAGATCGGCGGCCGCTCTTCTGTCATTTACAACGGCCTGACATTGCGGGCTTCCGATCCGGCGCCATTGCCCTGGGCGGAGCCGCGACTGATGGCCATTGGCCGCCTGGCATTCGAAAAGGGCTTCGACCTGGCCATCGCCGCCCTTAAGTTGCTGCGGGAACGTTTCCCACGGCTCACCTTGCACCTGGTCGGAGACGGACCGGAGCGTGCCGCACTGCAAAGGCAGGCCAGCGACCTGGGAATAGAGAAATCCGTGGAATTTGTCGGCATGGTTCCCAACCGGATGATTCCCGGTCTTTTGAAGCGGGCGACAATCGTACTCATCCCCTCACGCAGCCGGGAATCGTTTTCACTGGTCGCTGTTGAGGCGGCCCAGATGGGGCGGCCGGTGGTTGCCACCGCTGCCGGCGGCTTGCGCGAAGTTGTGCGCGAAGGGGAAACCGGGCTGCTGGTCGAATTGGAAAGCCCCCAGGCGATTGCGACTGCTGTCGGTACGCTTCTTGCCGATCCGCAACGCACCGGAAAAATGGGGAATGACGCCCGGGAATGGGCGCGGAATGCATTCGGCCTGGATCGGATGATTGACGAATACGAGACTGTCTACCGGAGGTTGGCCGCAGCCAAGCCTCAGGTAGGAAGTAATGAGGTCAGGCCATGACCCGTACCCATAAGGATCCGGTTAACTTGGTGAGCGTGATCATCCCTGTTTTCAACGGCGAAAAATATCTGGAAGAGGCCATTGCCAGCGTAACAAGGCAATCGTATCGTCCTCTGGAGATCATCATCGTGGACGACGGTTCGACCGACGGCAGCGCCGACATCGCCCGGCGTCACAACAACGTCACTTATTGCTTCCAAAAAAACGCCGGGCCCAGCTCTGCCCTCAACCGTGGTGTTGATCTGGCTGGTGGAGATTTTTTTGCTTTTTTGGACGCCGATGACATATGGAGTGCGAACAAGCTTGCCCGCCAAATGGAGTGCCTGGCCCGGAATCCCTCACTGGACGTGGTTTTTGCCCATGTCGAGCAGTTTTGCAGTCCAGAACTGCAGGCCTGTGAAACATCGAGGATTCCCGATGCCCTTAAGATCGTTCCGGGCTATTGCCCCGGAACGATGCTTATTCGCCGCCAGTCCTTTTGCCGCGCCGGCCATTTTGATCCCCGCTTGCAGGTGGGGCAATTTCTCGCCTGGTACATGAAAGCAAATGACGATGGCTTGCGCGGCCGGATGTTGCCGGAAATCTTGCTGAAAAGGCGTTGGCATACAACCAATATGGGGATCAGCGAACGGGCGTCGCGATCCGAGTATGCCCGAATCTTGAAAGCTTCCCTGGACCACCGCCGGCAGCGGCTGCGCCTGCCGGGCACCAAGGGATAAAATGAGCGGTCCGACCATGGCGCCGGTACCCATCATTCCCCGCAAAGACGGAGTCGGATGTTCCTGCGCCGAAACGGGAAGCGGAGGTATCGTTCCATGAAAAACGGCAGCTTTTGGCGGTCTGCGCCAGAGACGAAATTCTGGCCCGATCGTGTTCAGGAACTGCTGTTGCGGGCGACGCTTGCACCTGGCGCTGTTGCCGGCGAATCGTATGCAAAATGGCTGGCCCTGGCCGATTGTGATCACCTGGATCAGGGTTCATACCGCATGCTGCCCTTGCTGGCCAGCAACCTGGGCCGTCAGGGGATACGCGACCCTTTTTTGAAACTTTGCCAGGGTATCCATCGCCATACCTGGGTCCGCAACCAGATGCAACTCAGCCAGACCAGGGAATTGCTGAAGGATTTCCGCCGGGAGGGAATCCCTGTCATGCTGCTTAAAGGGGCGGCACTGGCCCTCGCCTATTACGCTGACTGCGGCCTGCGTCCCTTCGAGGACATCGACCTGCTCGTCCCGACCGCTCAGGCGCAGCCCGCCTTTGCCCTGCTGCGCCGTATGGGCTTCCTTCCTTGTCATTTCCCTGGACGTGAGATCACCCGGGAGTATTCGGGAATAATCCACGCCGTGACCATGGTGAACGAACGGGGACTGGTGGTCGATCTGCATTGGCATCTCTTATTCGAGTGCCTGAACCCAAATGACGACGCAGACTTCTGGGGGGCGTCCGAGCGGTTGGACAAGGAATCCGATCCACTCTATGTGCTCTGTCCCACCGACCAGCTTTTTCACGCCTGCGTGCACGGCTGCAGGCACCAGGTCGGCGGAACGAATATCCCGCCCATTCGCTGGGTGGCCGATGCCCTGACCATCATGGCCGTCGCCGGCGAGCGGATCGATTACCGGCGTCTTGGCCAGCTGGCACGGGAGCGCCAATTGGGGCTGGCCCTGAAGCTGACCCTGGGCTATTTGCGCGACCCATGGCGAGCGACGCTGCCCGAATCTTTCCTGAGCGAAATGGCCGATTGGCCGGTGTCTGCTTGGGAACGCGCTGAATTACGGACCCAGCAAAAAACCTTCGGATTCTTGGGTCCCCTGCCCATGATCTGGCGCTATTACCGCCGGTTCAAACGAAACGGTGCCAGGGACCGGATTGTGCGAAACTTCGCCAGTTACCTGCAGCACTTTTTTCACTTTCAGCACCGGCGCGATGTGTTGGTGTTCCTAGCAAGCAAGGGAATAAGAAATCTCGGCCGCTGGTTCCGCGCTAAACTCAGATTGCCGCTTCACCGTCACGATCTGCCGTTCGCCAAGCGCTCGAATCCCAGGTAACCCAGGGTTCACACCCTACTCGGACCTTCATTTTGTATATAGCGGCCAGAATCGGCTCATCCGGGTCAGGATCCTTTCAGCCAGCCGACGTACCTGCCGGAAAAACTGAATATTCTTGCTCCCAGGCTGATGAGCATCTCCCTGATTTTTCTTTTGAGCGACAGATCGCTCCGTAAAATATACAGGCAATCTCCGGAAAATTTATAGATCATGCCGCCCAAAGCCAGAAAAGCACCCGCCAATAAGGCACTGGCCTTTTTGGAAAATTTGTTGGACGATCTGCCCACCATGCATTTCAAGCTGAACAACTCTTTCAGGGAATAATTGTGGGAATGCTGGACAACTGAAGCCGGGGTGTAGATCAATTTATAACCGCTTTTCAACACTCTTTCTGCCCAATTTTGATCCTCGGCGATCAAAATCTCATCGAGAAAAGGATAAGTGCTCCAGATATCTTTCCTGATGGCGGCACTGACGGTTGAAAACAGAAAATAATCAAGTCGCTTAACATGGCTTTTCTCTGTTTTGTGCGC
>SPCN01000065.1 GCA_004525465.1 Chrysiogenales bacterium
AGCAGCAGCTTATCGTAGGTGGGGATTTCCAGGATCGCCGTATGCGACAGGACGCCGTTCTTGGCCACCAGGTTGTATTCCTTGTTAAGGATGGGTTTCAAATAATATGGCGTGGAGATCAGACCTTTCATCAGCAGGTCGGCTTTGCCGTCAATGATCATGCGCACGGCCTTGTCACCGCTCTTTTTTTCATCGGGCTCATGCACGATCTCGAACAGACCGGGATCGATCTTCAATTTGGCGCATACAGCGCGGATGACTTTTTCATCGCCGATCAGGATGGCGTCGACGATCTTTTCGTTCACGGCGCGCCGGGTTGCCAGGATAGTGTCTTCATCCTGGCCGAAGGCCACGGCCATTTTGTAATTTTTCTTTGTTTTTACCAGGTTTTCAATTTCACTCAACTTACGCATCGGGTTCATTTCATTCCTCCTGAATATGTCCAATGTTTAGGGGCTTCTTCTCCAGTTAAAACGCGCAGCGCACCCTGGGCCAATGCCGGCAATTCATCCTCTCCGGGCAGGACGATCAGTTGGGCCAGGAATTCGACGCGGCGGCGGATGAGTTCGACGAAATACTGGTCGTAGGCGATGCCCCCGGTCAGAACAATGGCATCTATTTTCCCTTCCAGCACCGGGGCTAGCGAGCCGATCTCCTTGGCCACGTTGTAGGCCATGGCTTCAAAGATCATAGAGGCGTCGCGGTCGCCGGCCTTGACCATTTCTTCCACTTTTCTCATGTCGTTTATTTTGAGATGGGCGACGATGCCGCCCATGCCGGTGATTTTTTTCTTGAGTGCGACCCAGTTGTATTTCCCGGAAAGCGCCATTTCGATCAAGCTCCAGCTGGGCAGCGAACCGGCGCGCTCGGGCGCGAAAGGCCCGTCGCCGTTCAGGGCGTTGTTTACATCTATCACCTGGCCGTTGAGATGGGCGCCGATGGAAATGCCGCCTCCCAAATGGGCGACGATCAGCCGGCAATTCTGGTAGGGCCTTCCGAGTTTTTTGGCCGCCTCGCGGGCCGCCGCTTTCTGGTTAAGGGCATGAAAAATGCTGACGCGGCGGATTTCCGGCAAACCGGTGATCCTGGCGATATCAGCCATTTCATCCACCACCACCGGATCGACAATAAAGGCGTCGACCGGGACGATCCTGGCGATATCGCTGGCCAGCAATGCTCCCAGGTTAGAAGCGTGCTCCATTTTGTTATTTTTTAAAAAATCGATCATTTCATCATTGACCCGGTAGGTACCGGAGGCCATGGGAGTTAGCAATCCGCCCCGGCCGACCACGGCCGCCAGCAGTTTAATGTCAAAAGTATTCTTCTTTAAAAAATCAAGGATCACTTTTTCCCGGAAATTGTACTGGTCCATGATCCTGGGAAATGGTGCCAATTCATCAGCCGAGTGCGAAATATTCTGGCCCAGAAATTTTTCTTCACCAAGAAATATCGCGATCTTGGTTGAGGTTGATCCAGGGTTGATTGCCAGGATATATTTGTTTGCCATTACTGAATTTACCTCAAAAGCGAGTTTTTTGCAAGGGGGGAATCCTCTATTTCGTATATTTTTTGAGCAATTTCTGCCCTTCGACCTTGTCTTTTTCGGTTTCCGGGATCAACTGCGGATCGGGTTCCATGCTCAAAAGTTCCTGCAGTGTCTGGACAGCCAGCTTTTCCTCGTCCAGTGCCCAGTAGGTCTCAGCCAGAAACAGCAGATTAACCGAATTTTTAGGGGCGATCTCCCGGCACTTTTCCAGGTTCAGGCGCGACTTCTTGTTGCTGCCGCCGAAAAGGCCGGGCACTTTGAAATACAGCCGCCCGAGAACACAGTAAGCGCCGCCGTTTTCGAAGCTGCCGTCGATGGCGATGGCCTTGTTCATTTCAGAGATTATGGCGCCTTTCAGGAACAACGACTTGAGTACGCCCCGGGTTTCACCGTACATGCCGGTATGCACACCCAACCAATAGTGGCCTGCGACGTCGTTGGGCCTGAGCGCGACTGCTTTTTTGCAGATAGCCATGGCCTGCTTGAATATCTCCAGTTTTTCCTTTTTGTCGGTAGAATTGTCGCCGACATAATACATAATCTTTGCGTTTTTCCACAGAGTTACATAATGATCGGGTGCCAGGCGCAGGGCTTCCTGGTATTTGGCCAGGGCTTGGACGGCCAGAAGCGGATCCTGTCGCTGCGCGTACAACGCGTCTCCTTCAGCGATTAGATCTTCCGGCGTCTGTGCCGGAGCTTGCGTTCCAAGTAACGCCAGAGTCATCAGAACCATAAATGTTTTTTTGATCATGTATCCTCCTGTGAGATTCTATCATAATGGGAGATCTTAATGTAATTCCCTTTGCCCAATTTCTGTAGGGGCGGACCACCGTGTCCGCCCGCCGCTTGAAAGGGCAGACACGGAGGCCTGCCTCTATGGAGTAACGATATTTTATTTGTTTTCGAGTTCATCCAGGCGATGCATCAACTCTTCCCAGTAAGGCAATAGTTCTTCAAGGCGGCGTTTGGCGCGGTTCAACTCCTGCATCAGCGGCTTGATGCGGGCTGATTCCCGCAACAATTCCGGATCGCATAACTGCTCCTGATTCCGGGTTTTGATGGTTTCCAACTCCACTATCTCCCCTTCAAGTTTATGAAGTTTCCGGGCAATGTCCTTTTTGATCATTCCACGCTGGTTCCTTTGTTCGGCTTCCAGGCGGCGCAGTTCCCGGGACTTATCAGTTTTTTTAGAGCCGGGGGGAGATGCCCCCAACTCAGACCCCGCTACTTCCGTGGAACCTGTTTCCGCAAGTTCATATTGCGCGGCGACAGCCCTTTCCGCGTCTCGCTTCTCTATGAAATAAGAGTAATTGCCTATATATTCATGCAGGCTTCCGTTGCGGATCTCGAAAACGCGCCGCACCAGGTGGTCCAGAAAATAGCGGTCGTGGGAAACAAGGATGATGGTCCCGGAATAGTGCAGCAAGGCGTTTTGGAAAATGTCCTTGGTCTTGACGTCCAGGTGATTGGTCGGCTCGTCGAGGATCAGGCAGTTGCTGTCGCGCAGCAGGATCTTGACCAGGGCCAGGCGGCTCTTTTCTCCGCCCGAAAGCACGGCCACAGGTTTGTGGATGTCGTCTCCGGAGAAAAGGAAGGCTCCCAGCAAGTTCCTCATTTCCAGGTCGCTGGCTTGGCTTTCGCCATCTCGTACCTCCTGCCAGACCGTGCGTCCGTAGGTTACATTCTGCTGGCTTTCCTGGGAAAAGAAAGCCGGCTTAACCTGAAAGCCCCATTGCACGGATCCCTGGCTGGGCTTTTCCTTCTGAGCCAGAATACGGGCCAGGGTGGATTTTCCGGCTCCATTGACACCAAGAAGAGCGATCTTTTCGCCGCGGCTTACCATGAAATTGATATTAGAAAAAACGGTTAGTTTTCCATAATTTTTAGCCAATTCCCTGACGCTAAGAACCTCCTTACCGCTGCGTTTTGCTTCCGGAAAGCGGAAATTAACCTTTCTGGTTTTTTCGCCTGCGGGGACCAGGTCAAATTTTTCCAATTGCTTGATGCGGCTCTGAACTTCGGAAGCCTTGCTGGCTTTGGCTCGAAAGCGGTCTATATAAGTCTGGATGCGATTGATCTCGGCTTTTTGCAACTCGCGCCGCTTTTGCAGGGCAATTGCTCTTTTCTCTTTTTCCTTGAGGTAATGTGAATAATTACCCTTGTAAATGGTGATCTTGCCCCGATCGAGTTCAGCGATCTGGTTGACCATCTTGTCCAGGAACATGTGGTCATGGGAAATGGCCATCAGGGTGCCGCTGTAATTTCTAAGGTAATTTTCAAGCCATTCCATGCTTTCGGTGTCCAGGTGATTGGTCGGTTCGTCCAGGAGAATGATATCCGGTTCGGCGAGCAGGATGACGGCCAGGAATATCCTCATTTTCCAGCCGCCGGAAAAATCGCGGCAGTTTTTTTCATCATCGCCGGAATGGAAACCCAGGCCTTTGAGGATGCGCCGGGCCCGGGCTTCAAAGCCGTAGCCGTCCCGGATCAGGAATGCTTCAGCCGCGGCGTCGTATTTTTTCAGATCAGCGGCAAAACCTGCCTCGCGGTGGTCGCCGCCGGCGATCTTGTCCTGGTAATTCCTGATGTTCTTTTCCAGCAGTTCATGGCCTGTTTTCCTTTTCAGGTACTCCATGACCGGCAAAGGCTCCAGCTCGACCAGGTCCTGGGGCAGGTAGCCGATGCGCCTGTTCTTGGCGATCTCGATCATTCCGTCGTCCAGGGAGGTTCCACCTTTGATGGCCCTGAACAGCGTGGTTTTGCCAGTGCCGTTGTTGCCGACCAGGCCGATGCGGCTCCTTTCAGTGATCAGCCAGGAGATTTTCGCGAAAATAATTTTGTCGTTGTACGTCAGGCCGATATTCTGCAGGCTGATCATGCTGAGGTGCACTCCTTAATGAAATCCTTTTTTGCTGACTTGCGACTGAAAACATTGTCTTAATCCAACCCGATTTTCAGCGGCAGGCGCCTATTGAAAAATTTCTATATCTTGTCGGTGAGTACCTTGGCGTCCTGGACGAATTCGATGATCTTGTTTTCCCTGATCAGATCAGCCAGGATTTTGTTGACCCGTTCCAATAGGTCGTTGTCGCTTTTTTTTACGGCGATGGCCGAGCCCAGAGGAATGGAGTCGGTACTGCACTCCATGTTTATTAAGTCCTTGTTTGTGAAGGCATAAGCATCGGCCACCGGCTTTTCCAAAATGACGGCGTCGAGCTTCTGCAGGCGCAGGGCGTTGATCAACTCGGTGATGCTCTCGTGAAAGAAAAAGGTGGCACCGCTGATCGATTTGCGGGCCATGTCTTCCTGGATCGACCCTGATTGCGTTCCCACCACCTTGCCGCGCAGGTCTTCCAACTGTTTGATCCTGTCCTTGTCCGCGGTCCGGATAAGCATATTCTGGATGGCCTGATAATAGGGGATAGAAAAATCGGCGACCAGCTTGCGGCTTTCGGTGGGACTCAGCCCGGCCAGGGCCAGATCGATGCGCTCGGCGATCAACTCATCGAACAACTGGCTGAAAACAATGTCCCTGATCTCCAGCGTGACATTCAGGTTGGCGGCGATGGCTTCGGCGATGTCGATATCGATGCCGACCATCTCGTCTTCAAGTTCGGGGAGCAGGTGGAATTCGTAGGGCGGATAGTCGCTGCTGGTGCCGACCACGATCTTGCCGGCAGCCTTGATCTTTTCCAGCTTGCCTGATTTCTTTTTGATCTCCTGGGTCTGCATTCCGCAGCCCGCTTGCCAGAAGAATCCAAGCAGGCAGAGAACCAAGAAGGCGCCCAATACGGTCCTGTTAAGCCTGAATATTTTGTTTGACATCCTGACCTCCCTAATATGACTTGTAATAAACATAACAAATGGCTTTTTTTTTGTCAAATTACCTGCATGTTTCTCATTCCAGGGCCGGAAAATAAGCGTGGCTGTGATTTGACAACCCCGGCGAATAATGATATTTTCGCTTTAAGCGGGCGCGAAAGTGGTGGAATTGGCAGACACGTCAGACTTAGGATCTGGTGCCGCGAGGCTTGGGGGTTCGAGTCCCCCCTTTCGCAAATTCATAATCCCGGCCGAAAGAAGGACATCTCCATATGAATCATATCCGGGTGCGCCGGAGACAAGTGAAAAACCGGTTTCATTTCTCCTTTATTTTGCTGCTGGCCTGTTCTGCATGCGCGATCATGACCGAACCGCAGGCCCGGAATGTCTTGCGCCGCCAAATTGTCGGTCTCGCCCAAAACCTGGCCGGCATCCCCTATGTGTATGGCGGCAGCGACATCGACGGCTTTGACTGCAGCGGCCTGGTGTTCTACGTTTATGATTGTTTTGGCATACGCTTGCCGCGCAGTGCCCGCGAACAGGCCCAGATCAAAAGCGCCATCAAGTTGAAGTTCGCCGCTCCCGGGGATATTTTGGTTTTTAAACTGAAAAAAATTTGGCATTCGGCTATTTATATTGGCAAAAATCGCTTTGTCCACGCTCCCAATGCCGAGGGATGGGTCAGGTTTGAGACTCTGAACGAATACTGGCGGTCGCATTTGCACACCGTGGTGGCGGTTTTACCAAGCGGACGTTGACCGGGAGGCAGCATGGCGGATATTATTCTGGAAGCATTGGCTATTGAGAAAAGTTTCACCCAACCAGACAAAAAAAAGCTGGTCATTCTGCAGAACCTCAATCTGCGTATGGAGCAGGGGAGCGTAGTGGCCATAACCGGCGCCTCTGGTTCCGGGAAAAGCACCTTGCTGCACCTGCTGGGTTCTCTGGATTCTCCGGACCACGGACAGGTGTGTTTTGCCGGACAGGACATCGGTGCCTTCAGTCGCAAGCGGCTGGCCGTTTATCGCAACCGGGACATCGGATTCGTTTTTCAATTCCATTACCTGATGCCCGAACTGACAGTCAGTGAAAATGTGGCATCACCCGGTTTGATCCAGCAGTTCAATCGTAAACTGGCTTTTTCCACCGCTCAAGGTCTGCTTGGCGAGGTCGGCCTGCATGACAAGCTTGAGGCCATGCCCTACCAATTGTCCGGGGGAGAAAAGCAGCGCGCGGCCATCGCCCGCAGCCTGGTCAACGGTCCGCGGCTGCTGCTGGCAGACGAGCCCACCGGCAGTTTGGATTGGAAAACCGGGGAAGGTGTATTTGCCGTATTCAAGCGCATGATTCGTGAGCGTGGACTCAGTGCCGTCATCGCCACCCACAACCCGCAGCTGGCGGCATTGGCCGACAGGAGATATCTTTTGTACGGGGGCAATTTGCAGGAGATTTAAGAACGTGACGCCTAACGTATGACGAGGAAGAAAAAAGCACCAAATTCCAATGTCCTAAACAGGGGCCAGGGTACAGGGGATAGGGTATAGGGTAAGAATAAACGAGGAATCATAATCGCTCTCCTCAAACTCACCCCCTACCCCCTCTCTTGCGAAGAGAGGGGGATTCCCCATCTTCACTCCCCTTCTCTTCTGGAAGAGAAGGGGCCGGGGGATGAGTTGGTTATTCGTGTAATCGTCGTTCATCTTCGTTTCGGTCATTTGGTCATTGGTGCTTGGAGCTTGTTTGTGATTTGGTGCTTGTGATTTGGAATTTTTATTTTAATCTTCAAACTTGAACTCTCTTCCTGCTGAGCTGCCGGCTTGCCTGATTCCATTTAATTATTATATTGACAATTTATGGTTTGAAAATTATTATTGAATCATGAAAAACGTACTGGCAGTGATACTGGGAGGCGGACGGGGCACCCGGCTGTATCCTCTGACCAAGTTCAGGGCCAAACCGGCGGTACCAATCGGTGGAAAATTTCGCCTTATCGACATCCCCATATCCAATTGTTTGCATTGGAACATCAGAAAAATAATGGTTTTGACCCAATTCAACACCGCTTCCCTTCATCGTCACATCTCGCAATCTTATCGTTTCGACGGCTTTTCGGATGGTTTTTTGCAAATACTCGCCGCCCAACAAACCATCGAGGATTCCAACTGGTATCAGGGAACGGCCGACGCCGTACGCAAAAACATACATTACATCAAGCACCAAAAAGTCGAACATGTTGTGGTGCTCTCCGGAGACCAGTTGTACCGCATCAATTTGCTTGATTTCATGAATTATCATAAGGAAAAAAAAGCCGATATTACCATTGCCGTCAAGCCGGTTTTGCGGGAACAAGCCGGGGATTTCGGCATTTTGCAGATTAACGACCTTCTGCGTATTGTAAAATTTGTGGAAAAACCCAAGACAAATGCCCTGCTCGATGAACTGTTCACGCCGAATACCTATCTGGATATCAAGGAGAATAATCTGAATTATATTGCTTCCATGGGCATTTACATCTTTAAAAAGGATGTTTTGATCGATCTTCTGGAACATAATGTCAAGGAGGATTTCGGGCGCGAGGTCATTCCCGACGCTCTCGCTGAACGCCAGGTGTTCGCTTATGTGTTCAACGACTACTGGGAAGACATCGGAACCATCAAAGCATTTTTCGAAGCCAACCTGGATTTCGCCAACCCTATCCCGCATTTCGATTTTTACAATGAAAACACTCCGATCTTCACCCGCAAACGTTTTTTACCAGGCAGCAAGATCGAACACTGCGACGTCCATTACTCATTGATCTCCGACGGTTCGATCATTGAAGGCAGCAAATTGAGCAACACCATCATCGGCACACGCTCGCTTATTCGCGCCAATACATACCTGGAAAGGGTGGTCATGATGGGTGCCGATTTCTATGAGAGTCTGGAAGAGAAAGCGGAGAATACCCAGCGCGGGCGCTGCCATGTCGGAGTAGGGCAGAATTGCATCATCCGTAACGCCATATTGGACAAGAATGTGCGCATCGGCGACCAGGTGCGCTTATTGAATGAAAAAGGTCTGATGAATTTCTCCCATGATCGATATAGCATCGTGGACGGCATCACCGTTATTCCCAAAGACATGGAAATCCCCGATGGCTTTGTCATCTGATAAGACGCTACCGCTGCCACGGTGCATTTTCTGAATATTCGAACTGAAAAATATTTTATGGAGGCCACATGAAGAGAGTGCTTTTGCTCCTGCTGGTTTTAATCTTCAGCCTGAACGCCGGAGAATTGGAAAAACTGACTTTTGAGCAGGTTTATCTCAACAGGGGCGATGCGCTGTTGCGGACCTTGCCGGTCATATCCGGCTGGCTCGATGACGCCCGTTTCTTTGAAACGCGCTCAGGGAAAATATTCCTGGTCGATGCCCGCAGCGGCCGTTCGCAGCTGCAGCTTGACCCCCAGGCTTTAAAAATGAAGAGGCCGGCAAACCTGAACTTTCTCAAACCCGCCGACCACACTGCCGATTATTCCCAAATGGTATTTCTCGACGCGGACGATATTTATTTATTCCATAAAAAATCGGGAACCATCCGTCGCGTCACCGCCACGGCGGCGGCTGAAGAAAACCCCACATTTTCTCCTGATGGCCGTTTCCTGGCCTATACGGCGGGCGGCAACCTCTTCGTCTGCGACACAGCCGCGGGCGTTCCCGGCCAATTGACCTTTGACGGCAGTGAGGAGATCCTTAACGGCTACGCCTCATGGGTCTATTATGAGGAGATCCTGGGCCGGGGCAGCCGCTACCGGGCCTTCAACTGGAGCCCCGACGGCAGCAGGATCGTTTTCCTGCGCTTTGACCAGAGCCGGGTGCCGCAGTTCCCGCTATTCGATGCCGCCGGGACCTATGGCCGCCTGGAAATGCAACGATATCCCAAGCCCGGTTTTCCCAATCCGGCCGTGAAAATAGGCGTGATCGACCTGGCCGGCCGTCATACGGACTGGATCGCTTTTCCGGCGGAAGTCGACCATTACCTTACGTTTCTGGATTGGACCCCGGACGGAAAAAGACTTTATCTGCAGTGGCTGAACCGCGGTCAGGATGAATTGCACGTCTATGAATACACGCTAGTCGATAAAAAATTGCGCCGGGTCTATCGTGAAAAACAAAGGGCCTGGGTGGATTTTCTGGATGCCGCTGATTTTCAACCATTGGCGGACGGAGGTTTTCTGCTGCTCAGCAGCAAGAGCGGCTGGAATCACCTGTACCGTGTGTATGCCAATGGCAGGGAAAAGATGATCACCAGTGGCAAGTGGTCGGTGAGCCGGATCGAATTCGTGGATGAGAAAAAGGGGCTGGCGTTTGTCAGCGCCGACAAGGAGGATTCGACCCGGACCGACCTTTACCGGGTGCCCTTCACTGGCGCCCCTCCCCAGCGCCTGACCCGTCTCGACGGCACTCACGGCGTGACCTTTTCCAAGGCGGGTTCTTATTTTCTTGACCGTTTTTCGTCCCTGCAGCAACCGCCAATGTTGCGGCTGTGCGCCCGCGACGGCAGCGTGCTGCGCCGCCTGGGCGAAAGCGCCACTCCCGCTTTGCGGCGCGTCGCCCTGGCCAAGGTGGAGATATTTAAAATCCCAACCGCAGACGGCCTGCAATTGCCGGCCGTCTGGTATCTGCCTGCCGATTTCAATGCAGAAAAAAAATATCCGGTCGTATTG
>SPCN01000368.1 GCA_004525465.1 Chrysiogenales bacterium
AAAAGCTGGGGTTTTGCCCATTTGCCTGAGCATGAGAAACAGGGCCAAACCGCTGCCGATGGAATCGGCGTCGGGGCGGACATGCGAACTAATGGCTATATTGTTGGCTTGCCTGATCTTCTCAGCTACGCGTACTTTCATTATCCCCTTCTTTTTGCAGGCGGGAAATTTGTTGCTCTAGTTCCAGGGCCGAATCCTTGACAAATTCCAGTTCGGGCATGTGGCGCAGTATCATTTTCCGGTCAAGCTGCCGTTTTATGAAGCCTTGGGATCGGTTGAGCTGCTGCAGCACATGATCTTCTTTGCCCGGTGGGCAGGAGATGGCTACAGTTGCCTTTTTCAGGTCGCGGCCGAGCTGGACCCTCATGATGCTGACAAGCTTGAAATCCGGATTCAAACTGTCCCGGGTGAGAATCTCTGCCAAGGTTTGCTGCAGCGTGCTGGTGAATTTTTCCAGACGGTAGGACATTTTAAAAATACCGAATATTTATTTTACTGATCTGCAGAGCGTAGTTCAGGAAAATGAAATCTTCGATCTGCTTGAATGTGTTTTCCAGGATAGACCGGTTCGGTCCCAGGGAAACGACTGACAGCTGGGCTTGTTGCCACAGGTCCTGATAAGCGCTTTCCACCACGGCGATGTTGAATTTATGTTTCAAACGCTCCTTCAGGCTGGAAAGCAGCCGCCGTTTTTCCTTCAGGCTGTGAAATTGTTCGCTGAACAAATCAATCTCCAACAGGCCGATCATCATGGGATGATGGATGTTTCATATATTTCCAGGATATCTCCTGGTTCAATGTTGCTGAAATTTTTTATGCGGATGCCGCACTCGGTCCCGGCCCGAACCTCGGAAACTTCATCCTTGATGCGTTTCAGGGATTCGATCTCGCCTTCGAAGACCAGGTCGCTTTCCCGCATGATCTTGAGCTTGGATTTGCGTGTGACCTTGCCCTCGCGGACCACGCATCCGGCTACGATACCCACCTTGGAAATCTTGAATTTCTGCAGGATCTCCACCTTGCCGATCAGGCTTTCCTGGTATTGCGGGCCGATCTTCCCTTTGACGGCCTTTTCAATTTCCTCGACCAGGTGGTAGATAACGCTGTATAGCCTGATTTCCACTTTTTCCATCTTGGCCATAGAGAGAATCTTTTGCGGCGCCTTGACGTTAAAACCGAGAATAACCGCGCCGGCCGTCGAAGCCAGCAGGATATCGCCTTCGTTGATGTTGCCGAGGCCGCTGTGCATAATTTCAATTTTCAATTTTTCCTGGCTGAGACGGTCGAGGACCTGTCCCAGAACTTCCGCACTGCCGAAGTTGTCGGCTTTGACGATCACCGGAAAAGTCTGGATCTTCTCCAGTTCGACCATCTGGAAAAGGTTTTGCAGGCTCAGTTTCTTTTCGACCAGAAAGTCCTTGTTTTGGGAAGCTTTCTGATTGATCTGGCGCATCTCAATGATTTTTTTCGCTTTTTCCAGGTCATCGACGATCTGGAATATGTCACCGGCCTGGGGGACGTCCTCAAAACCCATGATCTCGATCGGATCGGGAACCTGGGCTGAGTTCAGCATGTTGCCGTTGTCATCGTAGATCGATTTGATCTTGCCCAGGGAATGGCCGCATATGAAATAATCCCCTTTTTTCAGCTGACCATGCTGGATCAGCACAGTGCCGATCGGTCCCAGCTGGGGATCGAGCCGAGATTCGATGATGGTGCCACGGGCCGGAATATGGGGGAAGGCTTGCAGTTCCTGTATCTGGGCGGTGAGCTGGATCATTTCCAGCAAAGTGTCAAGGTTTATATTGTTTTTGGCCGATATTTCAACGGAAACCACTTTGCCGCCCCAGCTTTCTACCAGAATATTGTTCTTGTTCAGGTCCTGCTTGATCTTTTCTATGTCGGCGCCCTGGATGTCTATCTTGTTGATGGCTACGATCATCGGCACACCGGCGGCCTGGGCGTGGTGAATGGCCTCAATGGTTTGCGGCTGCACGCCGTCGTTGGCGGCCACGACCAGGATGACCAGATCGGTGACCTTGGCTCCCCGGGCCCGCAGATTGGTGAATGCTTCGTGTCCCGGTGTGTCGACAAAGACAATAGTCCCCTCAGGTGTGCGCAGTTTGTAAGCACCGATCTTCTGGGTGATGCCACCGGCTTCCTTTTCGGCCACGCGCGTCTTGCGCAGTGTGTCCAGCAGAGTGGTTTTGCCGTGGTCGACATGGCCCATGACGGTGACCACCGGGGGCCGCGTGGTCAATTTTGCGCCGCTCTTGGCCACCTGGGTCTGGAAGACGAAATCCTCGTAAGGGAGGATCTCGAGGGCCACTCCGAAATCGGCGCATAATTTTTCGATGTCGGCGCTTTCCATGATCTGGTTGCCCATGTAGTTCATTTTCATCTGGGCTATTTTATCTTCCAGGAGCTTCAATTTAATGGTCAGTTTTTCAGCCAATTCCTTGACCGTGCAGAAATCGGTGATCTGGATCTTGGCCGGCAGGGACAGGGGCTCTACGATTATTTCCTTTTTGGGCGGCGGAGCCTGCCGCGGTTCGGAACGGCGCTGGGATTGGTGGTATGGTGGTCTTCTGCCATGCTGCGATGTCGGCCTGAAAATCCTTTGTGGTCCTGGGAAGGGCCTGGGCCCCGCAGGGGGGGCG
>SPCN01000257.1 GCA_004525465.1 Chrysiogenales bacterium
CTCAATGCCCTTCTTGTCCAATGTGATTCATCGGACCCGGTGCGGGTGGAGCGTTTGAGCGGACGGGTCCTGATGCTTACCGAAGATTCGCCGATGGAAAACATCATCGTAGCGGTCGCCACGAAAAAAGGGATCGTCGTCATCGACAGCACCGGCTCACCGGCCACGGCCGCCCTGTTCCGCAAGGCGATCGAGAAAGAATTCGCCCGCAATGATTTCAAGTATGTCATCAACACCCATCCCCATTGGGATCACGCCTGGGGCAACCAGGTTTTCCCCGAAGCCATCGTGATCGGCCATGAAAACAGCCTTGGCCAAACGGCGCGGCAGGCCAGGTCGGCCGAGAACATGCTCCGCCGTGCCCGCGAACGGGTCGCTTCCCTGCAGCAGGGATTGCAGAAAGCGGGCAACGATGCCGACCAAAAGGTAAAACTGCTGCCCGAGCTTGCTTTTCAGGAAAGAATCGTGCGGGGGCTGTCCGCAGCGTTCAGCCCGGTTCCCCCGGCCATCTCGTTCTCCGACACCATGACCCTGGACATGGGCGATGTTTCCTTCAAGATGTATTTTTTCGGCAGAGCTCACTCCGGCAGCGACATATTCATCCACATCCCGGCTGAAAAGATCCTGGTCACCGGTGACATTTTCCTCGACGTGGGCTGGCTGCCTCTCTTTTCCGGAATGGAAACACTGGATATCCCGAAATGGTGCGACGTCCTGGATCGTTTGTTCGGCGAAGCGGACGGCTTCTCGACCGTGATTCCGGGGCACCGCAAACCTTGGAGCCGGGAAAAGCTCAAGATGTGGAAGGAATACATCGAAAATCTCTGGAAGGGCGTCAATGCCGCCAAAAAGGAAAAACTGACCCTGGCGCAGGTCCTGGAGCGTTTTCCTCTCGAAGAGCGCTATCACTATCTGAAGGAATTGGGGCACAGCGATCAAGAGATAAGGGAATTCCATGAGCGCAATGTGGAGGCCTTCTGGCGGCAATTACTGGTCCCCATCACCCCCCTGATCGAGCAAGCGACCGCAAAAGACGGCATCGCCGCCGCCATCGAAAAATGCCGTGTCCTGTGGCGGAGCCAAAGGGACGAATACGATTTTTCGGAAAGAAGCCTGAACCAGCTCGGCTATCGGTTTTTAAGCCAGGACAAACCGTCCGCCGCCATTGGACTTTTTGCCTTCATCGTCGAGTTGTATCCCGCTTCGGCCAACGCCTACGACAGCCTGGGCGAGGCCTATATGGTCGCCGGCGACAAGGAACTGGCCGTCCGCAATTACGAAAAGTCGCTGGAATTGAACGCCGGCAACCAGAACGCCAAGGACATGCTGAAGCGCCTGCGGCAAGCCGGTGCCGCCGCGGGTCTATCAACTCAACAGGAGGAAACTTCTTCCTCGAACAGGGAGCAGGGGGCGATCACGGCGGAGATGATCGTTGCCAAATGCGCTGCGGCCATGGGCGGCATGGAAAAGATCAGCCTCATTAAAACTATGAGGGTCAATGAAATATTTCCGGACCATGGCGAGCGTCCCATGATCTTCGAGATGAAGCGGCCGAATTGGTTCCGCAATCCAAGGATCAACCTTGTGTTCGATGGCAAGCGCGCCTGCTTTTTAAAAGGGCCCGACAGCAAGTCGGGGCCGGAATTGGTTGATGAGGATGAATGGAAAGATTTTGAAGTAGACATGGCCTTCCATTTCCCCGCATTTTTCGATTATCCCGCCACGTTCGCCGGCGTTGAATTGATCGATGGCCGGGACGCCGCAAAGCTGAGCGTGAGCCTGCCCCTGGGCGCCGTAATGACGTATTATATCGACAGCAAGTCGTTTCTGATCTTCAGGGCGGCGGCAAAATTCGTGCTGGGCGGAAAAGAACGTACCCCCTACAGGGATTTCTTCGACTACAGGCAGGTGAATGGGGTCCTTTTGCCCCATGGATTCAGTTACGGATCCCGAACCGGCCAGATGAAAGGCCGGGTGAAGTCGATCGAGACGAACTTTGATTTTCCCGAAGCATGGGTGAAAATTCCCGAAATATTGAATTGAGTGCCGAGGATCAATCCCAAAGGAGAATGTAAGATGATAAAAGCAACGATGATGATTGTCCTGGTGGTCTTTGCCGGAACGCCCGTTTTCACGAGTCCATCCGAGTTCCCCAGGCTGACCGGCCCGTATCTCGGTCAGAAGCCGCCGGGGACAACTCCAGAAGTCTTCGCGCCGGGATTCATATCCACTGTCGATTCCCCCGAGTTCAGCGGCACTTTTTCTCCGGACGGCAAGGAGTATTATTTCTTCCGCTTCGCGGACAGCGCTGGAATGATGGTGACCAAACTGACCGCCGACGGCTGGACGACCCCGCATCAGGCTTCATTCGATACCGAATACATTGACAACGAACCGCACATCACCCATGACGGCAAGAGCTTGCTTTTTTGCAGCAATCGGCCATTCCCCGGATGCGGGGAGGGAAGAAGGATGGCCCAGGTATGGATCATGCAGAGAAAAGGGGACGATTGGGGAGAGCCGAAGCACCTGGGCATGGGCATGTTTCCCACCACCTCTGATTCTGGCTTCATCTACATCGGGTCGGCCCGGTATGCACTGGTCAATGACAAGCTGGAAGAGGCCGGGGCGCTGGAATATGACCCGATCGTTCCGCAAAACGAAAGGTTGCTGAAACATCACACCTGCATCTCCCCGGACGAACGCTTTCATGTTTTTGATTTTGACGAGAACTTGTACGTCTGCTTCCAAACAAAACAAGGGACGTGGGGAACGCCGATCGATTTGAGCAAAAGGCTCGACTTGCCGGGCGGAGAAATGCTGCCCACCTTGTCCCCGGATCATCAATTCCTATTTTTCTGCAACCGCGGGGACATCTACTGGGTTTCGGCAAAACTCATTGAGGAGTTGCAGCCCCCGGCCGAACGAATCCCAAAATAATTCGCAGGGGCGGCCGCCCGTGCAACGGCAATTGAAAAAAATGCCGATAACGCAAAATGATCCAGGATCCCTCGGAGGTACCCAATGCAATGTAACGTGATCACCCATGAGGAGACGGGCGGGAAGGCCCTGATGAGGAGCACGCCATGCCAAGAAAAATAGTGCCGCTGGCATTGATCCTGGCGTTCTGCAGCCTGGCCCCGGGATGGGGACAAAAACAGGCCCCCAACCGGCTGACCGGCCCGTATCTCGGCCAGAGACCGCCGGGGACGACGCCCGAGCTGTTCGCCCCGGGAATCGTTTCGACCGGGCTGGACGAATTGAACTCGGTCTTTTCGCCCGACGGCGGCGAGTTCTATTTCTGCGTACGCAATATCACGAACGCCGCCGCGATCTTTCAGATGAAGCGGGAGCAGGGGTTCTGGTCGGAGCCGCGGCTGCTGCCGTTCGCCTCGCGCTTCGGCGACATCGACGTCAGCATCTCGCCCACGGGAGACGCGCTCCTTTTCAGTTCCAGGCGGCCCCGGCCGGGAGAGGCGGAACCACGCAAGGACAACGATTTCTGGATGGCGGCCCGCAAGGGAAATGCCTGGGGCGATCCCATCCACCTGGGCCCCGGCATCAACTCCGACAGCCACGACTACTACCCGGTAATGTCCCGCAGCGGGACGATCTATTTCTCGAGCCAGCGCGAAGGGCCCAGAACGAACAACATCTTCAGATCGGATAAGGTCGACGGAGCCTATGCCGCGGCGGTCAAGCTCGGGGCTGCGATCAACACGGAATCCCGGGAATTCGATCCTTATGTTTCCGCCGACGAGGACATGCTCCTCTTCGCCTCCGACCGGCCGGGAGGCCGGGGAATGAGCGAC